>CALDZL010000147.1 GCA_937944295.1 uncultured Sphingorhabdus sp. | reverse complement strand
GCATAAACCAGCGGCGCGATAAGCGGATGCACTTTGGGCATTTCAATCGTCGCCATGCACCCCTCACCCGCTTCAGCTAAGCCCTCGGCATCGCTGATAAGCACAATTTTGCCGCCGCGTGCGCGCACTTCTTGCATATTGCTCACGGTTTTCTCAAACAAAGGCCCGCTTGGTGCCAACACGATCACAGGCACATCCTCATCAATCAGCGCAATCGGCCCATGCTTCATCTCTCCGCTGGCATAGCCCTCGGCGTGAATATAGCTTATTTCCTTGAGCTTCAAAGCGCCTTCGAGCGCAAGTGGATAATCTGGTCCGCGCCCCAAATAGAGCACATCGCGCGCAGGGGCGATATGATGCGCCATGCCCTCAATATCATCATCATGCGCCAGCGCCGCGTTCAATGCCGCTGGGGTCTCGGTGAGATGCTCAACAATCTCGCGCTCTTCCTCGCGGGTCATTTTGCCCTTCACCACAGCCAAATGCGCGGCCAGCGCAGCCAAAACGGCTAGCTGGCAAGAAAAGGCCTTAGTTGATGCCACGCCAATTTCTGGACCAGCATGGGTGGGAAGCAGCAAATCTGCCTCACGCGCCATAGAAGATGTCGGCACATTTACCACCACGGCAATTTTCTGTCCTTCGGCTTTGGCATGACGCAATGCTGCCAAAGTATCCGCCGTTTCGCCCGATTGCGAAATGAACAGCGCAAGGCCGCCCTCTTCCAACACAGGATCACGATAGCGAAATTCAGACGCAAAATCTAAATCGACGGGAACACGAGCAAAGGTTTCGAACCAATATTTGGCCACCATACCCGCATAATATGATGTCCCGCACGCAACAATGGTAACACGCTTAATTTTGGACAAATCAAAGTCCATCTGCGGCAGGGCCACTTGCTGTTCTAAGGATCGAATATAACTGCGTAATGTTTGCGCAACCACGGTGGGCTGCTCAAAAATCTCTTTTTGCATATAATGGCGATAATTGCCCTTCTCGACCGCCGCAGCGGACACGCCCGACGTGGTGATTTCGCGGGTGACGGCATTATTATCTGTATCATATATCTGCGCTTCACCTGCTTTTACGACTACCCAATCGCCCTCTTCTAAATAAGCGATTTTTTGCGTGAGCGGCGCAAGAGCAAGCGCATCACTGCCCAGATAGGTCTCGTCATCTCCATAACCCACAACCAAAGGCGACCCAAGGCGCGCACCGATGAGCATGTCAGGATGGTCTTTAAATGCTATTGCCAGTGCGAATGCCCCGCGCAATTTTGGCAAAACAGCCTGCACAGCCTCTTGCGGTGATTTGCCTTGATCGACTTGCTCGCAAAGCATATGCGCAACCACTTCGCTGTCGGTATCGCTCTCAAAACTGCGACCACACGCGCTTAATTCATCGCGTAATGTTTTGAAATTTTCAATGATACCATTATGCACCAGCGCCACATTTTTGGTGGCATGCGGATGGGCATTGGATGTCGTTGGCGCTCCGTGCGTGGCCCAGCGCGTATGCGCAATACCAACGCTTCCAGGGGCGGGATTACCCTTTAATTCCTCGACCAAATTAACCAGCTTACCTTGGGCACGGCGGCGCACCATTTCGCCATTATGAAGTGTGCAAACCCCCGCGCTATCATAACCGCGATATTCCATCCGCTTTAGACCATCGACCAGATGATCCGAAGCATTTTCTTTGCCGACAATTCCGATAATTCCGCACATATTATTTTACCTTATTAAAAACTGTATGGGATTCTTATTCCAGGCATTTCTACTGGAAAATCTTTACTATTTCGTGTCACTAATATTCGGCCTTTTACCAATGCAGTTGCCAATATAATAGCATCAGGTGTCTTCAGGCGTGATCGCTCTCTTCTTAAAAAAGCGGCACGTTCGGAAGTTTCTGCATCTATTTCATCTAAACCAAAGCCAGATAGAAGTATTTTGGCCTTACGCAATTGCTCTTCAGTACCTTTTGACAATATCTCTATCCATACCATTCGGCTTATCCATGGTCGATTCCCATGCTCGGTAGCACGCCTAATTTCAATGCGCGCTTGATCATAACCAAGAAGCGCATCAATGATAATATTCGAATCAAAACTATAGCCGCTCACTTGATTATAGACTTTCTTATTTCCTTATTATCGGCACCAATCATTTCTAGATGCTTTCGCCTCTGTCGATCATCTTCTTCATCAAAAAGTTCGGGAAATTCTGCCTTCACCTCTTCATAATCATCGTCCCAAGCTCTTGTGCTATTGGCACGTTCACGTCTTTGCCATTCAACAGCATCCCCAATATCTTTCCGATCTTTCCATGCGCCAAATCCAATTTCCAACCAATCTTTGGGCACATCTGCGCGATAGGCGCTAACCGCTTCACGTAATAATGCAGCGCGCGATTTGCCTTGCTCAACAGCAAGCTGATCGAGCCATTTGACATCTTCATCTGGTAAATCTGCTAATATACGTGTCATGATAACATGATATCATATATTGATATCATGTCAAGATATAAACGCCTATTATCTTTAAATTTAATTTCCCATTTGTGCCAATCATCACTGCATGCAGAATTGCGTCATAAGCTTCAACACCATCGTCACACTTAAAATCCTATAGTCACCCTGAAAACCACGACCGCATCCTTAAAACCCTATCATCACCTTGAACATCACCATCGTCACCCTGAACTTGTTTCAGGGTCTATTACACCAATGAACTATAGTGAGATTAAATTTATGCTGAAACAAGTTCAGCATGACGAAATGTAAGGATAAGAGGAGTAATTACATCTTAATTGCTCAAACAAATATTCATCATTCTCGTATACCTTTAATCATTCCCGTGAATGCCGGAATCTAACTTCTAAACTTACTATAGATTGCTTCGCTATACTCGCAATGATGATAGTATTGTTACTTGTTCACTATCTTTTTCTATGTTGATAGTGAAATATCTTTACAGCAATCTAACTAACCCATCCCAATCAGATGGCATTACCGTTTTTTTACGTGGATCAATCAGTCCCAATTGCTCTAATGTCCAATTCTCTTTTCCGCAATTACAAGGCGCACAGCTTGGCACAAGATTTTCAATATTATTATTTCCGCCTCTAGAATGCGGAGTCACATGATCAAACTCATTATCCATAGCCATGAAGGCAACATGCTTATCATCATTTTTTCTACCCCAACGCAATGCTTCGGGATAAGCCTCTAATAATTGACGACGCGCAGCCCTATTGATCAACCCAATACCACAATATGCGCAGTGCCAACCAAAATTCTCGATAACCATTGCTGCAACTTGCTTAGAGGGTTGCCTTGCCTTCACTCTCTTACCCTTTGGCAAGCTAGGTTGGAGATTAGAGACTTCTCTTATCCGCAAAAAATGAACCTTCTCAGGATATTTATTTTTGTCTCCCCATAGAGATTCAATCCAATCTCGTATAATCGGAATATCTGCAGCTTTTATCGCTATAGCAGCCTTTTTACCATCGCCAGCCAAATGCGCATCAGCTGCTTCTCCAAGCAAATGCTGGACTTCATACATCTCAGTAATTGGCTCTCTTAGGCAAGATCTTAATGCTAGATATTCTTCGGAATTCGGTGAAGGATATTCATTCATAACTCTTTCTTTCAACACAACCTTATCATCATATTATATCATTCTAAATATCGACGTCATTCCTGCGCAAGCGGGAATCCAGCTTCTAAAACACCCCATGGTGGGAATCCATTGTGATGGGAATAGTGAT
>CALDZL010000146.1 GCA_937944295.1 uncultured Sphingorhabdus sp. | reverse complement strand
GCTGTAACCGATGCGCCACAGGGACAAAGTGAAGTCCATGAGAAACCAAAGGTAAAACTTCTCAACGATCCCAAATTTAGATCAATGGTATTTCAGGCATTGCTGATTGCAATTCTTGCATGGGTTGTCTGGAGCATGATTAATAATGCTGCTACCAACCTGCAAAATGCTGGAATTGCATCAGGCTTTGGTTTTTTAAGTGAAGTTGCTGGCATTCCAATAAGCTTTTCACCATTTTTGAACTACAGCACATCGTCTTCAAGTTACTTGGATTTGTTTTTTGTTGGTTTGCAAAACACCCTTTTCCTAGCAGTCATAGGTATTTTCTTCGCTACAATTCTAGGTTTTCTGATTGGTGTTGCTAGACTATCGAATAACTGGGTCATAAACAAAATAGCTTATTGGTATGTAGAAATTCTACGAAATATACCACTGCTTCTTCAAATTTTTATTTGGTACAAAGGCGTTGGTGCATTTCTTCCAGCAAAAAGAACGCCCGCGGATCTTGGTGTTTTCGGCCAATTAAATGCTGCTGGTTTATTCGCTCCAAAACCGGTATTTGCAGATGGTGCTGGCATGATCCCTTGGGCTTTACTGCTAGCTATTATTATAACCTGGTTTATAGGCCGGTGGGCAAAAAAGAGGCAGATGGCAACTGGAGAACGTTTTCCAGTATTTTGGACTGGGCTGGCTCTAATGATTGGATTACCTTTAATAACTTATTTTATTATGGGGCAGCCAATTTCTAGTGAATATCCGACAACAGGTAATTTTGGGCCTAGAGGGGGTATGCAAATTCCGCCGGAAGTGATTGCACTGTTGTTGGCGTTAGCGCTCTATACAGCTGCATTCATTGCAGAAATTGTTAGGGCTGGCATCCTAGCGGTTAATCGTGGACAGACCGAAGCATCTTATGCGCTTGGTTTACGTCCAGGCCAAACACTTCGTTTGAATATCATACCGCAAGCTATGCGTGTAATTATACCTCCGTTAACAAGCCAGTATTTGAATTTAGCCAAAAACTCATCTTTGGCAGTGGCGATTGCTTACCCTGATTTGACAGCCGTATTTGCAGGTGCTGCGCTTAATCTAAAAGGTCAGGCCGTAGAGATTATTCTTATGACAATGTTGACCTATCTTGCAATCTCATTGGTAACGTCACTCTTCATGAATTGGTATAACGCCAAAAATTCATTAGTTGAGCGATAGGGGAAAAGTTATGAGTAATACAAATAATAACGTTAGCTTTGTCCGTAAAGAATTAGCACCTGCAATGGCTCCACCAATTAATGAGTCTGGTGTGCTTGGCTGGATGCGCAAGAACCTGTTCTCAAACATTCCAAATACAATCCTGACACTCTTTGCACTTTATATCTTGTATCTAATCATCCCTGGCATGATCCAATGGGTGTTAACAGATGCCGTTTGGTCTGGCGAAGACCGTTTAGCATGCGCAACAATTGCTCAGGGTGGTCAATTAGCAGAAGGATGGAATGCAGCCTGTTGGCCCTATGTTGGTGCATATTTAAAGCTGTTCATCTATGGTCGTTATCCGGACGTAGAACTATGGCGTGTGAATATCGTATTGATCATGTTCTTCGTTGGCCTGGTTCCATTATTGATGCCAAACCTGCCATTCAAGCGTGAAAACCTGATCTTTATGCTTGGCGTTTTCCCGGTTGCATCATTTGTTCTGCTTTCAGGTGGCAACCTGGATTATAGTGGGTTTCTGACATTGTTATTTGTTATCAGTTTTGTTCTGTTATCGGTTGTGTTCATAGTGCCGCAATTGGTGAAAATGAATTTTTCTAAAGTTAGTATCAAGTCAGAAATTTCCAGACTCCAATATTATTTAGCTTTTATTGTGTTTGGAATTTATTTCTTAATTAAAATATACGAAGTTTTATTTGGATTAATTTATCGCTTGCTAAATTATATAGGGGCTTCTCATGAATTGGGGTTTTTGGCTAACCCTATTTATAGAGTTTTACGTTTTATCGATAGTAAAACAAATTTTTTATTTTCAGGAAACTTTTGGATAGATTATTTTATATTTTCATTAGCTCTAATCGGCTTAGTTGCCTTGTATTTTAAATCAACTGATAGTGATGTTAAAAAACCTATTCAATTTGCTGCAATTGCCATGGGCGTGCTGGCACTTGTTCTTTTCGTGATGTTTGTAGACTTCGGTCTTGAACCAGTTGAGACAGATCGCTGGGGCGGTTTTGTGATGACTTTGGTGATTGCGGTTACAGGTATAGTTGCCGCACTTCCATTGGGCATCCTGCTGGCGCTTGGTCGTCGCTCTGATATGCCTGCGGTTAGTCTTTTCTCAGTTATCTTCATTGAGTTTTGGCGCGGTGTACCGTTGATTACAGTGCTCTTCATGTCATCTGTGATGTTGCCATTGTTCTTGCCGGACGGTGTAACCTTCGACAAATTGCTCCGCGCGCTTATCGGTGTGGCACTTTTTTCATCTGCTTACATGGCGGAAGTGGTGCGTGGTGGATTGCAAGCTTTGCCAAAAGGTCAATATGAAGGTGCGATGGCTGTGGGACTT
>CALDZL010000145.1 GCA_937944295.1 uncultured Sphingorhabdus sp. | reverse complement strand
GGATATGCCCCTGACCAATTTTCGCGGGATAGAATTGCGCGATTTTCCCGCCGAGATTGCAAGGCTTGCGCTTATCATTGCGGAGTATCAATGCGATGTGACCTATCGCGGACAACAAGAAGCCTTAGCCAATTTCTTGCCGCTGGATAGCGAAAATTGGATCACCTGCGGCAATGCGCTGCGCCTCGATTGGCTCAATATCTGCCCGCCCACAGGATCAGGCGTCAAAGTGACGGGCGATGATTTGTTTGAAACACCGCTCGACCAGAGCGAGATTGATTTTGATAATGAGGGCGGCGAAACCTATATTTGCGGGAATCCCCCATATTTGGGATCGAAATGGCAATCTAAAGCGCAAAAGGACGATCTCGGACGAGTTTTTGACGGACGTATCAAGGGCTGGAAATCCCTCGATTATGTTGCGGGATGGTTTGTTAAAGCCGCTGACTATGGATTTCATACACCAACAGTATCCGCATTTGTGTCTACCAATAGCATTTGCCAAGGCCAGCAAGTGCCAATTCTCTGGCCGTTAATATTCGAAACAGGGCACAAGATCGCTTTTGCTCATACCAGTTTCAAATGGGCAAACCTCGCTAGTCATAATGCCGGTGTGACCGTTGCGATTATATCAGTTTCCAACCAGCTTGGAACAGCTCGAAAGCTTTTTTCGCTAGCTGACGAAGGTGGAGCGGTTTCAAAAGAGGTAGACAACATCAACGCCTATCTGGTTGCTGCTCCGAATGTTGAATTATTGAAACGCTCGAAGCCAATTGATGATCGTGCAGTTATGCAGTTTGGTAATCATCCCTATTATGGCGCAGCCCTTATTTTTTCACATCAAGAAGGCCGGGAATTGGTAGAAACCTATCCCGAAGCCGCGAAGTTTGTTCGTCCGTTATTTGGCTCAAGAGAATTTATCTCAGCAACGCCACGAGCGTGTCTTTGGATCGAAGCTGAAGATATTGAAAAGGCGAGGGCTATAGACCCGATAGCAGTTAGAATAAATGAGGTTGAAAAGGCGCGACGGGCCGCAACGCGAGACCAAGCGGCTCAGAAGTTGGCTGCAACACCTTATCGGTTTCGTGATCAAGTCACGGCAGAAAAGTGGGTAATGGCTGTTCCCCGTGTCAGCTCTGAGAATAGACCTTACTTGCCTATCGGTTTGTTGAATGGAGACGCGATTATGCAGGATGCAGCGTTTGCCCTCTATGATGCACCGCTCTGGAATATGGCGCTGATCGCCTCGCGCATCCATCTGGTTTGGATCGCTACCGTGTGCGGCAAACTGAAAACTGATTTTCGCTATTCTAACACCCTAGGCTGGAACACCTTCCCTGTACCCAAGCTGACCGAGCAGAATAAGGCCGACCTAACCCGCTGCGCCGAGAATATCCTGCTGGCCCGCGAAGCCCATTATCCCGCCACCATCGCCGATCTTTATGATCCCGAAAAAATGCCTGATGATCTGCGCCGCGCCCATGATGCCAATGATGAGGTGCTGGAACGTATCTATATCGGCCGCCGCTTCAAAAACGATACCGAACGCCTCGAAAAATTATTCGAACTTTACACCAAAATGACCAGCGAAAAGGCTGCATGATGGAGGCTTTATTCGGTTTTCTGGGCGTTTTAATCGGCACTTCAATACCTTGGATTAAAGAGGAATGGCACAGACGCAGAAATCGTCAAGAAAATGGTCGAGTATCGGCAGTTCGTATTATATCTATGTTGGATGAGTATGCAGACAAGTGCTCAGAAGTCGTTTCTGATAATGGCACCTCACAGGGGCGTCCAGCAGGTAGAGATGAGAATGGGGTAGAATATTATATAGTCCAAGTTTCGTGTCCTGAACCACTAACATTTCCAAATGATATTGATTGGAAATCCATCAGTTTTGACGGTATGTATCGTTCCTTAAAGTTGTCAGAGACTGCAAGAGTTACCGATAAATATATTTCTGCGTCAGCGGATTGGGCATCTTTTCCATATTACGATGAAATTTTTACGGCTCGTCAAGAAGGCTACGCAAGACTTGGTCTAGAAGCTCTAGATCTATCTAGATTGCTAAGAGAAGAGTTCAATCTGCCAGTAAAGCTTCCTATGTTTTGGAATGAAGATTGGGATATGAAGGTCTACCTTGAGGAAAAACTAGAAAATATCGAAAATCAGAGAAGTCATAATGCCGACATAAATGAACAAATGACATCGAATGCTAACGAGGTAAAAAAATGATACCGAGCGCCTCAAAAAATTATTCTAACTCTATACCTAAATGACGAAAGGCAAAGCCGCATGAGTGAAGATCCGCGTAACCCCGGATGGGACCGTCAAGAGATTATGCGCATTGCAAATGAGCAATATGGCAACCTCAAAAAAATGATATCCGCCCATGATTGGGACACAGATGGGCGTATTTCAAGTCATATCGTACCTACATTGATTGTAAAGACTTACGGATGCGTAGAGGCTTTTGTTCACGCCCATAAAAATGGACGCAAAAACAACCCTGTTATGCTGCCAATTGCTGCTTTGAAACGAAAAACATCGAATGTTTGGTTGACTAGTTTTTATGGCTTTGGTCCAGAAGAATGGGGCGTCCTTGGTTTTTCAGATGAGAGTAAAAGACAGAGATTTCTGAATGGTAGTGAACCTGGGGTTTTGGTGGTTATATATAATTCAAATCAAAATAGTCAGGACTGGAAAAAAATTATTGGTATACTACAATGCTCCCATGAGATTGGTCCATCAAAAGACTATATGTCGCCATCTGCATGGGAACAGAAAGATAATGATCCAGAATATAGAGACAGCTGGAATTATGGTGTAAAAGTCATTCGGGCTTGGCGAGTAACCGATGATACTATGATTGATGTTAGTGAATTGGCACCTTTGTCTACCGAAAGTGGCGCGTGGCAGCATATTGGTTCTCGTGGAGTAAAGCTAAAAAAAAGTGAAGCCCAAAATATTAAAAAATTCGATTTAGAAGAAGTTGAGGTTTACGGTGACGGAAAAATTATTCATTCAACCGTCGCAAATGCCAAGGAAATCTTAAAAACCAGTAAGGCAGGACCCGTATCGAAAAAATCATTTGTTGTTAGAGAATCTGAAGGACCAAAGCATCTCTATATCTTGAAACTATGCGGCGATACAGATGCCTTTTTGGACCGTGAAGTCAATAATAAATTAGTTGTGAAAGCGGGTTTTTCTAAGGACCCAAATTCGAGATGCAGAGATTTTAATAGAGCTTTACCAGAATGTGCTTTTCATTGGGAAGTAATGTATTCAGGTGTTATTTCTAAGTTTAACGCTTACCCCTGTTCGGATGATGCTAAGGCTGGCGAAAAAGTAATGCATAAGCATTTATGCAAAACTCCCACAGGTGAATCCTTAGGTAGGGAGTTTTTTCTTGCGGACACAACACAGATAGAAAAAGCTTGGATCAAAGGCAATAATGCAGCGAAAAAAGCTTTAAGGGAAGACTAAACATATGACTACACAAAAACCAATTCCCGCTGTATCGTTTCAGACCGCTCGGACAGGTGCATCTTCAAAGTCGAATGAACTTGGTATGCGCCCGATGCAGGAACGCGCTTATAACAAGCGCGGAGAGCAATATTTGCTTATCAAATCACCGCCAGCATCGGGTAAATCACGCGCCTTAATGTTTATCGCATTGGATAAGCTGCATAACCAAGGCGTTAAGCAAGCGATTGTTGTTGTGCCTGAGAAGTCCATTGGCGGCAGTTTCGCAAATGAACCTTTATCGAATTTTGGCTTTTTCACGGACTGGGAGGTCAAGCCCAAATGGAATCTATGTAATACCGCTGGTCCCGATGAAGAGCGGGCTGACCCATCAAAGATAAAAGCGGTTGGTCAATTCCTTGATAGCGATGATGATGTGTTGGTCTGTACCCATGCAACATTCCGTTTTGCCGTTGATGAACTTGGCGTTGAAGCATTTGATAATCGTTTGATTGCGATTGATGAATTTCATCATGTGTCCGCTAATCCTAATAATCGGCTTGGGCAGCATTTGTCAGATTTTATGCAGCGCGATAAATGTCATGTTGTTGCCATGACGGGCAGCTATTTTCGCGGCGATGCAGAGCCTGTTCTAATGCCCGAAGATGAAGCAAAATTTGAGACGATTACTTATACATATTATGAGCAGCTTAATGGTTATGAGCATCTCAAAACGCTTGATATTGGTTATTATTTTTATTCGGGTCGATATTTATCGGCGATTGAGGATGTGCTTGACCCCGATAAGAAGACCATTGTTCATATTCCCAATGTGAATAGCCGCGAGTCCACTGTTCAGGGTAAGGTTGAAGAGGTCAATCATATCATGAGCACGCTTGGCAGTTGGGAAGGACGCGATCCAGAGACTGGCTTTCACATGGTTAAACAAGCTTCTGGTCGGATATTAAAAATTGCCGATCTTGTGGATGATAGTGAAAATTCAGAGCGCGGCAGAGTGCTGAACGCATTAAAAGACCCCGCGCACAAAAATGATCGCGATCATGTGGACATCATCATTGCGCTCGGTATGGCGAAAGAAGGCTTTGATTGGATTTGGTGTGAACATGCTTTAACAGTTGGCTATCGTTCGAGCTTAACTGAAATCATTCAAATTATCGGCAGAGCCACGCGTGATGCTCCAAATAAAGAGACTTCTACTTTTACGAACCTAATTGCAGAGCCTGATGCATCCGAGGCTAAGGTTGTGGACGCGATCAACAATACCTTAAAGGCGATTGCAGCGAGCTTATTGATGGAACAAGTGCTTGCTCCGCGCTTTAACTTCACACCAAAAGATGCGGGGGAAAAGGACGATTTTGATTATGGAGAGGGCGGCTATCAAGAAGGAAAAACCAATGTTGGTTTTAATGAAGAGCGTGGACAATTTCATTTTGAGATAAAAGGTTTAGTGGAACCCAAGAGTGAAGAAGCGAGCAGGATTTGTCAGGAAGATTTGAATGAAGTGATTACGGCATTTGTTCAAGATGATGTGGCTCTAGGTAAGGGTTTGTTCGATGGAGCGGAGGCTGGTGGTGAGACAATAGCACAGGAATTGACGCAAGCGAGAATGGGTAAAATTGTTCGTGAGAGATATCCAGACCTCACGGATGAAGATCAGGAATCTGTTCGGCAGCATGCTATTGCTGCTCTAAACCTTACGCAAAAAGCAAAACAGCTAACGAGTGAAGTTTCATCGGAAAATGATGACAAAGCTAACACAGCATTGATTCAAGGCGTTCGTAAATTTGCATTAGAAGTAACTGAACTCGACATTGATTTGGTGGATAGTATTAACCCATTTGCGGCTGCATATGCTGTTCTTTCCAAAGCTATGAATCAAGATATATTGAAACAAGTTCAACGCGCAATTTCAGCAAAGAAGACTAAGCTAAGTCATGAAGAAGCGCATGACCTTGCGCTGCGCGCGGTGCGTTTTAAAAGAGAATGGGGTCGTTTACCAGCGGCTGATGCTTCGGATGCGTGGGAGCAAAAATTAGCAGAAGGCGCAGCCGCTTTCGTTCGATATAAAGATGAGGGCAAATATGACTGACCTTAGTCTTGATGATCTGCGTGACGAGCTTTCCGCTTTTGAAACAAAGAAACCCAAAACAACAAAACACACAGCTCGTGAAGAGCGCGTGATAGCAGGCTTTGAAGATATTATTCGTTTTCATGAAGAGCATGGACGCACGCCAAATCACGGCGAAGGCAATGATATATTTGAGCGGATATATGCTGTTCGATTGGACCGACTTCGTAAGCTTAATGAATATCATGCGCTGTTAAAACCATTAGATAGCTATGGTTTATTAGATAAGGCTAGTTGCGCTGCTCAGAGCAATGTGGAAGATATTGACACGCTTATGGCAGAATTAAATGATGTTGGTGACACCGATATTACCAAACTCAAACATGTGAAATCACGAGAAGAAATAAAGGCTGCTGAGGAAATTGCAAACCGAGAACAATGTTCTGACTTTGATAAGTTTGAACCAATTTTTGAACAGTTACAAAATGATTTAGATTTAGGAGTTCGCGAAACGAGAGCTTTCGTAAGAGATGCTGGTTTTTTAAAGGCGGATATTAAAGAAGGTCAATTTTTTATTTTAGGTGGTCAAACTGCTTATATCGCAAGTGTAGGAGAGACTGTCAAAGCACCCAATGGTCAATTTGATGCGCGGCTGCGCGTTATTTTTTCAAATGGAACAGAAAGCAATTTGTTGCGCCGTTCTATGCAGCGCGCGCTCTATAAAGATGAAGCTGGTCGCCGCGTCACGGAAGCTGCAGCAGGTCCTCTTTTTGAAGACAATGTATCCGAAGATGATCTGGAAAGCGGAACAATTTATGTTTTGCGCAGTTTGAGTAATAATCCAGAAATAGCGAAGCATAGACAAGTAGTTCACAAAATCGGCGTCACAGGTGGAAGCGTTGAGAAGCGCATTTCAAATGCGAAAAGAGAGGCAACCTATCTGCTGGCGGATGTTGAAATTGTTCAAACTTATAAGCTATTTAATATCAATAGACGGCGTTTAGAAGCTATGCTTCAAAAGATATTTGCAAGTGCTCGGTTTGATATAGAAATTGAGGATGGGTTTGGATATGTAATCCGTCCCCAAGAATGGTTTCTAGTTCCTTTGAATGCTATTGATGATGCCGTGAAACGAATAGAAGATGGGTCGATTACAGATTATCATTATGAACCAACTGAGGGTAGATTGGTTACTAAATAGTTGTTCACTTATTCCAACAAAAATGTTTGAATTCTTGTCTCTCGACATATTGCGTTTTATGAACATTATGGACTTTGCGTAAGGAGCGGCCCTTCATTCTGCGTATATAGTCAATTACTGTTATATGCGGCGGAATTTCAACAAACATATGGACATAATCGCATGACAAGGCCCCATAGATGACATTGACGTCCAATTTGCTGTAAACTTGTTTGATACTCTCCATTAACTGTAATCGCACGGAACCATGCAACACTCTAGAGCGATATTTGGCGTTCAAACACTATGATAGCGGTGATACAAAACAGTGTGTGAGCCCAATAATTATGGCATAAGCATTATCTAGACTCAGGATCTATTAAATTGATTTACGTTCATTGAGGAATATACTTCCCTTGTACAAAAAACGGTAAAAGATCGAAAATATGTTCGGGCAGCTTAAAGACTGGAGACATATTGCAACCAGATATAACCGAAGGGCTGATATCTTTAAAACCGCAATCATTATCGCATATATCGTCTTATGGTGGATTAATTAATGCGTGCTGATCCTAAGTTATTCCAAGAAAGTATCTAGGATTTTATATCTATGGGAAACGATAGAGGACCAATCATTTCTGGTTGATCTAGGTTGTTTCGAGTTACCAATAAAATCTACTAAATTAAAACAAATCTCATAAACCAATCAAAGTAACACTCTGGCCTCATCCCTCAAACCATAAAGCTCTCGCCGCAACCGCATGCGCCTTTGGCATTGGGATTGTTGAATGTGAAACCTGCGACAAAATCATCCTCTTCCCAATCCATGGTTGAACCCACCAGATAAAGCACGCTGGCGCCATCAACATAAAATGTGCCGCCGCTGGTTTCGATTTTTTCATCAAATTTTGTTTCTTCGGTGACATAATCAACGCTATAGGCAAGGCCGCTGCATCCGCGTTTTGGCGTGGAAAGCTTCACACCTATCGCATCATCTGGTGCCTTGGACATCAAATACTCCACCCGTTTTTCGGCAGCTGGTGTCAGAATAATTGCTGCCGGACGTTCTCTTAATGCGCTCATGTCATATCCTTTTGCCAAAAATGGTAATCACCCGAATAGCCAAGCGATGCATAGAGCGCCTTGGCATTTTCATTATGCATTAGCACTTCTAGGGTAATTTTGCACGCCCCTTGATCGCGCGCTATTGTCTCAATCTCGGTGAATAAGGCCCGTCCGATACCTTTTCCGCGGTAATTATGATGCACCGCCACATCATGAATGTTAATCAGAGGCCGCGCTTTAAATGTGGAAAAGCCCCAAAAGCAATTGGCGATGCCGACGGCATTATCGCCATCATGGGCCAATATGGTAAAAGCATTGCTTTTCGCCATGCCCGTAACTAGGTTGTTTTGCACATCCTTGGTTAAGTCTTCACCGCCGCCCATTGGGTCCATGGCATAATGGCGTATCATGCTCACTATGTCGGCACCATGTTTGGGGTTATGATAATCAGCTCGAAGCGTTGTGATCATAACATGCCCAATTCGAGTTTTGCTTCATCGCTCATTTTTTGCGGGTCCCAAGGCGGGTCCCAAACCAAATTCACCTCGCTATGGCCAACGCCAGGAACGCTGCCAACTTGCATCTCAATTTCACCAGGCATGCTCTCGGCTACGGGGCAATGCGGCGTCGTGAGCGTCATGGTGACTATCGCATGATTATCAGGGGTAATTTCCACACCATAGATCAACCCAAGGTCATAGATATTTACTGGAATTTCGGGATCATAAATGGATTTAAGCGTATCAATTACAGCATCATATAGCGCGCCGCCGCTGCTATTGGGATCAGGCTCGCTAGGTTTCTGTGCCAAAAATCCTTCTAAATAATCGCGTTTGCGCTCGAGTTTATCGGATACAGTTTCTGATGCGGTTTCTGGGGTAGTTCCAGATGTAATTGCACTATTTTGTATAGCCTCAGCCTCTACAGGCGAGGGCGCGATAATATGCTCTGGCATATCGCCAACGCGCACCTTTGGCGGTGCATCAACGCTATCCACTTCTTCGACTTCAAATTTGCGTGTATCTGTCATCCGAAAATCTTTCTTACTCTTTCAACGCCTTTTACCAAGGCCTCAATATCGCTCTCATCGCTATAAATGCCAAAGCTTGCACGCGCGGTTGCTGGCACATCCAAATACTCCATCAATGGTTGGGCGCAATGATGCCCCGCCCGAATGGCAACGCCGCTTTCATCTAATATTGTGGCTACATCGTGCGGATGCACCCCCTCTACCATGAAGGATAATATGCCCGCTGATTTTTCTGGACCATAGATGGTAACGCTGTTGATGGAGGATAGAGCATCGCGTGCTTTTGCGACCAGCGCTGATTCATGTGCAAACACCGATTCCATATCGTGCGCCTCTATATAATCAATCGCCGCATGAAGGGTGATAACCTCTGCTATCATCGGTGTTCCTGCTTCAAAACGTTGGGGCACAGGGCCATATGTTGTGCCATCAAAGCTGACCCTATCAATCATCGCGCCGCCGCCTTGATAGGGCGGCATGGCATCCAATATATCATGGCGCGCCCACAGCACGCCAACGCCCGTTGGCCCATATAATTTATGACCTGACCAGACATAAAAATCACAATCCAATTCCGCCATATTGAGGCGCATTCTTGGCGCGGCCTGACATCCATCGAGTAATAATTTTGCACCCACAGCATGGGCGGCTTTTGCTGCACTGCGCACCCCCAATATGCTGCCTAACACATTGGAAACATGAGCTAGAGCCACAATCTTATGCCGCTCGGTCAAATTGGCCTCTAACCAATCCAGATCAATACGCCCATCATCAGTCAACGGACAGACATCAATATGTGCGCCAACACGCTGCGCCAACATTTGCCATGGCACAATATTGCTATGATGCTCTAGTTGCGAGAGCATGATGCGATCATCTTTGCCGACATTGGCATCGCCCCAGCTATTGGCGATTAGATTAATGCCTTCGGTCGCACCGCGCACGAAGACAATCTCATTATCGGACGCCGCGCCCATAAATTTGGCGGCGCGGGCGCGCGCGGCTTCAAACGCCATCGTCATATTGGCGCTGCGTGCATAAACGCCGCGATGCACAGTCGCATAATCACGGCCCATTGCTTGCACCATCGCATCAATCACAGCTTGCGGCTTTTGCGCAGTAGCCGCTGTATCCAGATAATGCCAATCCGCATCTATCCCCGGGAAGTCCGCTTTATTAGATTTAATAGCATCGTTGTTTAAGGACATGGTGTCAAACTCCAATCGGGGATTCCATCGCTGCCCAAGCATTGAAAGCGGTGCTCGGCCGATGCTATGCGCCAGTCTTTATTTGCGGCGATGCTTGCGATACGGATGCGCCATTGCTCACCATAATTGCTGCCGACCTCAAATCCGCTCGCTGTAATGAGCATAGTAAGATGCGGCGCGCTTTCAGTTTCGCGGCCAATTTTCACATCAACTAAGGGGCGTCCTGCGACCACCATCGGATAAGCCCCAACATAATATTGGGCTATATCGAGCGGGGTTTCAAAAATGGTCTCGGGTGTCTCTATCTTATTATATTCAAATTGTTTTTCTACGCTAACAATCTTACGCTTTGCTATAGCATTTTGCGCCACCGTCTGACAGGCTGGTAGTGCAAGCAATGCAAATAAGATCAAAGCACGCTTCAAGACAGCGCTTCCAATACTGCCAATGCTTTGCTTTCAATGGTATCACGTACATTATCACCTGCCGATACAAAAGCATCGTCAATAAAGGCTTGCAGCATCAAACGCTTGGCCTTTTCGGGGTCTAATCCGCGGCTCGCCATATAAAAAAGGGCTTCTTTATCAAGTTCGCCCACGGTTGCCCCATGCGCGCACAAAACATCATCGGCGAAAATTTCCAGCTCAGGCTTGCTATTCGCGGTTGCACTGCGGTCGAGCAACATAGATTTCACCGACTGCGCGGCATCGGTGCGCTGGGCATCGCGGGCCACATGCACCTTACCCATGAACGTTCCCGTGGATTTACCGCCAAGGACGCTGCGCACCACTTGGTTCGATGTCGCATCGGGTTTTGCATGAATAGTTTCCGTCACAATTTCGAGCGTTTGATCGCCACTACCAAGGATAGCGCCGCCCAATTCAAAATGGCTGCCTTTGCCCAAAGTGGTTTTAATATTAATCCGTCCATATTGCGCGTTCATCGCCAAGAGATGCAGCGTAAAAGTCGCACCATCCTCGATAATGACGTCAAGATTTGCGATCGCAACTCCATTGCCAATGGTGGGAATTTCAGAGATTTGACGCGCCATGCTCTCACCCGCTTTGACGGTAACTTGCTCTGGCGCAGGCATGTCTTGCCATATATCAGCAAGCAGTTTCAAATCAGCATAGCGCCATGCTTCATCGCGCTTCGTTGGTAAGGCACTCATGCGGCCACTGCCTCATAGCCATGTTCTTCGAGTTCGAGTGCCAATTCTGCGCCGCCTGTTTTAACAATTTTGCCATTCGCCAAGACATGGACAAAATCAGGCTTCACCAAATCCAGCAAACGTTGATAATGGGTTATCAGCAACACTGCCTTATCGGGTTTGCGCATGATAGAATTAATACCATCGCCAACAATGCGCAGTGCATCAATATCAAGACCGCTATCGGTTTCGTCGAGGATCGCGAGCTTGGGATCAATGATACCCATTTGTACCATTTCATTGCGCTTTTTCTCGCCGCCCGAAAAACCGACATTGACGGCGCGTTTC
Organism: uncultured Sphingorhabdus sp.; assembly: GCA_937944295.1. Lineage (GTDB taxonomy): Bacteria > Pseudomonadota > Alphaproteobacteria > Sphingomonadales > Sphingomonadaceae > Sphingorhabdus_B. The sequence goes on along the minus strand of CALDZL010000145.1, from coordinate 22,630 downwards.
AGCATCTCCATGTCCATTTTTAGCAGCCCTGCCTTTTCCTTGGCAAGCTTGATAAATTCCGCGCCCGATAGCGCATCTTCACCGCGCACTTTACGCTGCGCATTTAATCCTTCGCGCAAAAATTGCAGATTGGATATGCCTGGTATTTCTACTGGATATTGAAAACCAAGAAAGATACCAGCAGCAGCTCTTTCATGCGGGTCCATATCCAGTAGATTATCATAATCACCATCTTTATTGACAAAATGCGCCTCACCATCTGTTACCTCATAATTGGGGCGTCCACCCAGCGTATAAGCCAGCGTTGATTTGCCCGCACCATTGGGACCCATGATCGCATGAATCTCGCCTGCATTAATATTGAGCGATAGTCCCTTGAGGATTTCGGTATCGCCAACATTGGCGCGCAAATTGTTGATAGTGAGCATATTTCATCCTATTAATATTAAGCCCTATGATCGGCTTATGGTGACTTGTGTATTGGCACCAGGTGATAATTTAACTTGATTTTGAAACCATTGTTGCATGCCGCGTACATTGGCCGATTTGATAGAGCGGGCATAGCGTGAGCAGCTATTGACGCGCGCTTGAAATTGGCTTGCGCTTGGAAAGCTTGGCTGTGTCATGCAGCGCGCATAGCTTTTAAAGGCATTATAGTCGGCATCGCTTGCTTTTTCTGGGGTCAGTCTAATCGTGATGGGTGCGCCCGCAATTGCGCTTGTTGAAGCTCCCATTAAAATTGCTGCTGCCAGAGATAGTTTTAATAATTTCACAGATATTTCCTTTCGTCGCATATATCTGTGCCTAGTATAGCATTATAAGGGTTAAGGGTGCGCCAGCCATTATGGTTATTATTTCCTAACTGCGTCATTCCTATTGCGTTTTTATGCATAACTGCGTTACCAAGTATTTTGCTCAGAATATGTTTTTTGGCACCTATTACCATTCCACGCACAATAGATGCTGAAACAGGTTCAGCATGACGATATGAAGTATGATGCGAGGGCTTTGACATAAGACTAGCCGACGCTTCCTTCCAAGCTAATCGCAAGAAGCTTTTGCGCTTCAACCGCAAATTCCATCGGTAATTCTTTCAGAACATCCTTGGCAAAACCATTGACGATCAGCGCAACTGCTTCTTCCTCATCTAGGCCGCGTTGCTGTGCATAGAACATTTGATCGTCCGAAATTTTTGACGTTGTTGCTTCATGCTCAATCGTCGCGGTCGGGTTTTTCACCTCTATATAGGGCACGGTATGCGCCCCGCATTGATCGCCAAGCAGCAGACTATCGCATTGGGTGAAATTGCGCACATTCTCCGCATTCGCCCCCACGCGCACAAGGCCGCGATAGGTATTGTCAGACTTGCCTGCGCTAATGCCTTTGGAGATGATGGTTGAACGAGTGTTCTTGCCATTATGGATCATCTTCGTGCCTGTGTCGGCCTGCTGATAATTATTGGTGAGCGCCACCGAATAAAATTCACCAACGCTATTTTCGCCATTGAGTACACAGCTTGGATATTTCCACGTCACCGCGCTGCCCGTTTCCACTTGCGTCCAGCTAATCTTGCTATTTTTGCCTTGGCACAAGCCGCGCTTGGTCACGAAATTATAAATACCGCCTTTTCCTTCTGCATCGCCAGGATACCAATTTTGCACGGTGGAATATTTAATCTCTGCATCATCCATAGCCACCAATTCAACAACGGCCGCGTGCAGTTGATTTTCATCGCGCATTGGTGCGGTGCAACCCTCAAGATAGCTAACATAGCTGCCTTCATCGGCGACAATCAAAGTGCGCTCAAACTGGCCCGTATTTTCCGCATTGATACGGAAATAGGTTGATAATTCCATCGGACAACGCACGCCCTTGGGGATGTAGACAAATGTACCATCGGAAAAGACCGCGCAATTGAGCGTCGCGAAATAATTATCCTTCATCGGCACGACTTTGCCGAGATATTTTTTCACCAGATCGGGATATTCTTTAATGGCTTCGGAAATGCTGCGGAAAATCACGCCAGCGCTCTCCAATTCTTCGCGGAATGTTGTCGCTACTGATACGCTATCAAACACCGCATCAACGGCCACTTTGCGCGCACCTTCTACGCCAGCGAGAACCTTTTGTTCTTCGATGGGAATACCGAGTTTTTCATAGATACGTAAAATTTCAGGATCAACCTCATCGAGCGAATTAAGCTTGGGCTTGGCTTTCGGTTCGGCATAATAATAGGCATCTTGATAATCAATGGCTGGAAAATTCACTTTGGCCCAATCGGGGCTTTCCATAGTTTCCCACATGCGAAATGCTTTTAAGCGCCAATCGAGCATCCATTCAGGTTCACCCTTTTTGCCTGAGATAAAGCGCACCGTATCTTCGGTTAGGCCTTTTTCGGCAAATTCCTGTTCAATATCTGATGACCACCCAAATTCATAGGTAGACGCTGCATCAGCCGCCGCTTGCGCCTCGGCATTCATTTCGGCGCGTTCGGCCTGACGCTGTGTTTCGTCCGCTGCCTCTTTATGCGTGATAGAAACATCGGATATTTTAATCGTGTCGGTCATAGTGGGGTATCCATAAGTGGAGCTTGTTTGGCAGGATTATTGAACATGTTGGGCGCTTTGCATAAGGCATCTAAGCTAACATCGGAGAGGGCTTTGCGCACTGCTCCATTTAAAATGGGCCAATGCGGTTTGACATGACAATTATACTCAATGGCGCAATCTATACTATTTTCATTAATGCAGCTCGTCATGGCTATGGGGCCTTCAATGGCCTCAATGATTTCTGCGAGGTTGATAGCAGCAGAAGGTCGTGAGAGGCTGATCCCGCCGCCTGTTCCGCGAATAGATGTGATGAGGCCTGCTTTGCTCAATGATGTTACTAATTTTTGTACGGTTGGTAAAGCTATACCTGTTTCTTCCGCCAATTGCGTGGCAGATATACGTGCACCACCGCAATGGCGCGCAGCTGCGGCCATCATTACAATAGCATAGTCCGCCATATTAGATAAGCGCATGCAAAACTCCCAAAGTGGTTATTGACAATATCTATAATCAGAATGAATCAGTCGTATTTAGCATTTGAGCTTCTATAATTAGAAAATCAAGTATTTTCCTTAAATCTATGTTGCTCATAAAAAATAGAAATAATGTCACAAAGGATATTATCTACTGTGGTTCATTGAGCAGATCATCGATCGACTCTGATCTAATAGCTTGCTCTGGCGGAGGTGTTGACTGTTCTGGTACATTGGGTTCAATGGGATCATCAAGATCACTACTAGGCCTGCCTAATACGCGATCTATCCAACCCTCATCTAATATTTCTGGTTCTGCTACTTCTATAACGCCCTCTATGCCCAATTCTGGAGGGCCTTCTATAGGCAAACCATTTTCATCAATGAATAGGCTATTTTCATCATCGCCAAAAGCTAGACCTTCATCTTCTTCACGTTCAGGATATTCTACTATCACAAACTGACTCGCTGGCCGACCAGAAACAGCAACGCGCATATAAGATGAAAAAGCGCGCGCAGGAGAGCTACCTCCTTCCAATCCGCTCACAGGTTTTGCATCATCGCGGCCCATCCATACACCAGTTGTAATACCGCTAGAAAATCCCAAAAACCAACCATCTTTATTGCTAGAGGTTGTCCCCGTTTTACCTGCTGTTGGCCTACCAATTTGTGCGGCGCGGCCCGTACCGACCTCTACTGCATTAGCCATTAATTCGGTAATGCCTCCTGCAACCCAGTCTTCCAATATTTGTTTAGAAGCTGGCTTACGATGTTGATATAGAATATCATTATCGATGGTTGTAACCTTGGTAATAAAATAAGGCTCCACATCACGGCCTTCATTACCTACTATCGCATAAGCACGCACCATTTCAATAACCCGTGCTTCCGATGTACCAAGCACCATAGAAGGGCTGGTATTTATTGGTGTCGATATTCCCATGCGCCGTGCCATGCTTGCTATGGTTGATGTACCAAATTCATTGCCAATTTGAGCGGCTATTGTGTTTTTAGAAAAAGTGAAGGCCGTTTTTAGCGTAATATTACCCGCATATCGATCCCCACTATTGCGCGGTACCCATCCGCTAATTTCAACTGGCTCATCAATAACTTCATCGTCTGGACGTAAGCCAGCCTCTAATGCGGTTAAATATACAAATAATTTCCAAGAAGACCCTGGTTGGCGCACGGATGTAACGGCTCTGTTGTAATTACTGGCCACATAATCAGCCCCCCCTACCATTGCCAACACGGCGCCATCACGGTCGATTGATACCAGAGCACCTTGAACACCACGCGGTACATTAGAACGAATAGCTGTGGTCGCAGCACGTTGCATGCGCAAATCAATCGTTGTCCATACATCAATTGGTTTTTCAGTTTCATCGATTAAATTATCCAACAAAGGAAGTGCATAGTCGGTAAAATAACGCACACTATTTTGTGGTTTATCGGCTGCTAATTTGACCTCTGCTGGTTTCACCTCATTGGCCTGCGCTGCAGTAATCATACCTGCATCTTGCATCACCTCTACAACAACAGATGCTCTATCGATAGCGGCTTGCGCATCCGCCGTGGGTGAATAATTGGATGGCGCCTTCACAAGGCCCGCGATGATAGCAGACTCTGCTAAACTTAATTCTGTAGCACTATGGTCAAAAAATGTACGGCTCGCAGCATCAACACCATAAGCACCGCCACCAAAATAAACTTTATTCAAATAAAGTTCCAAAATCTGTTCTTTGGAAAATTTAGTTTCCATAGCAGTGGCCAATATCATTTCACGAATTTTACGCCTAAAATTTCGATTATTATTCAGAAAAAGATTACGCGCTAATTGCTGTGTTATCGTAGAACCGCCCTGCGTAAAGCGGCCTTCTTGATAGCGTTCATAAAATGATCGCGCTATGCCAATAGGGTCAACACCATAGTGATATTCAAATCTGCGATCTTCAACTGCTACCATCGCATCTTTCATGTTCACAGGGATATCTTCTATCGATAACCAGCGTCCAAAGCTTGGGCCTAATGTTTGTATGATAGTACCATCGGCAGCTCTCACGCGGATCATCTGTCCATTGGGAGATTGTTTTAACTCTTCAAAGCTCTGTAATTCAGAACGGGCAATAGATACAAATATGCCGATCGCAATTGCAGCTATTATAGCGAGCAATAATCCAACTATAAAGAGGCGCTTAAACCATCTTCCTATAAATCCACTCGAGGATTTTTTTGATTTAGCCTTCCCCATTCAAATACCATTAAATAATAAAACACACATAACAAGCTAATTTCATCCTATATGTTGGAAAGAAAATGTAACCATTAAAAGATTAATATCTGTTATATTGCTCTATTATGAACCCTTTAATCATCATCAAATGACAATGCACTGCTATTGATACAATATCTAAGGCCGTTTTCCGCTGGTCCATCAGGAAATACATGCCCCAAATGGCCATCACAATTACCGCATTTAACTTCTGTGCGCACCATCCCATGGCTATGATCGGTGACTAGGGTGACTTCCTCTTCATTCATAACATCCGTAAAACTGGGCCATCCACTACCACTGTCATATTTGGTTTCTGAGTGAAATAGGGCCGTGCCACAACCTGCACACAGATATTCACCTTTTCTTTTTTCATTCAGTAAAAGACCTGTAAAAGCTCTATCGGTCCCACCTTGACGCAAAACAGCATATTGCTGCGGTGTTAATCTTTCACGCCATTGCTTATCAGTTATATCTTTATCATTCATACTCTATAGATATGCTATTATTTAAATTAATCAAGACACACCTTATATATTATTGCCAATCCAAATTTATCTTAACCAAATATTTACTATGTTTGTCGATACATTAAACATGGTGCAAATTAAACTAACTGTTTGCGTTACAGCCAGCATTTTCATGCTAATTTCGCTCTCTAATAGCGTCAATGCACATGGCTGTCGTCTATGTGACAAGCCACAAACAAGAGAAAAGCAAGAAACGATCGCCCCTATTAAGATTGAGATTACCACCAATCTTAACTTTAGCCGTGCTGCCCTCTCTGGAAGGGGGCAAGGCCGTATTGCCGTCAATGAGCGCAATGGCCAAAAGCAAGTTGTTGGCCAATTGGTTGATTTAGGGGGATATGCTGTTGCTGGCTCTGTACGTATTACGGGTGAACCAGGACGCACTGTCTATATAGAAATGCCCAGCACAATCACTATGCGTTCTAATAAAGGTGGACAGGTTGACATTCAATCCATTCGTACCGATCTACCACCACTTCCACGTCTTGATTTTTCGGGTGAATTGCGGTTTTCCTTTGGCGGTGATTTGGTGATTAATGGCGATGTATCTGGACGGTTTCGCGGCCGTATTCCGATCACTGTAAATTACGAATAAATGTTATGTTTGCGTCTCACGCTTGCCGCAGCCCTAGCGATACGCATTAATTCTTGTTCCAGAAAAATCGTTGAAAATTCAACCTTAACAGCCATAATCTCACCTTCCATATTGAGCAAATGCGTTATCAGCGCCGCCAATCTTTGCGATGTCCATATGGTTAATTGTATCGCGACTAAGCTCTCTTCTTTCCAAAATATTGCAGGATTTCTTTTCACAACCTCTGCCGCACTGCGCCCACCATCCACCTGAGGACGCATGGCTGCCAACATTGTTATTCTACGTTGCATAGCACGCACAACGGAGATAGCATTTAATCCCATCTCACGCGCTTCTGATAGTTGCTCACCCGATTGTTTAATATTACCGCACAATAGGGCATTGATTAATGCTCCTTGATTATCGGCTGCAGCGTCGGCAGAAAGCTTGACGAAGTCCTCTATTTTGGCTTCCACAGGACGTTCAGAGTCCGCATCATAATAAAGCGCTAGTTTCTCAATTTCAGAAAATGCTAAGCTTCTATTATAATTACAATTTTGAGCAATTAGCGCGGATAATGCTCGGTCTAATTGTAACCCTTTTGAACGGGCATTATCTATTAATATTGGAACCAAATCTTTTGCATCAGGAGCATAACAAATATGAAATGCTATTTGTGCCGATTTTTCGGCCAATTTACGCAGTTTACTTGCTTTGGTTAAATTACCAGCTGTTGCGATAACAATATTTTCAGCATTATCGCACTCTAGTAAATTTTCGATTGCACCCAGTGCTTCATCACGTTTTAGAGATAAGCGAATATAGCGTTTATCACCAAATAAGGATTGCGAACAAGCCTCATCAGCAAGCAGAGCTGGCTCTGATTTCAGCATATCGCTGTCAATATCAATACGTTCCATATCCCCCATTTTTTTGCATAAATTGCTGGCAATAGTATGGGCAGCCGTTTCTTCGGGACCGCATATCAAAAACATACGATATCCAGCGGGGTTACCAATAGCCCCTATAATTTGTGCCTCTGTTAACGGTTTAACAGCGGCCATTTTTATTTCTGATCAAGAGCAAATAGGGACAATCGCGATATAATTTTATCAGCTACATTTTGCGAGAGATTTTCAAGCGCCGTATCTTCGGCGGCAATTGTCGCAAACTCGCTGCTCACCACATCAATACCCGCATCGCTGCCTGCTGTTGCATCGAGCAATATATTGCCGCTGGCCAATTCCACCAATTGATAACGCGCGCGCAATGTGCGCCGCTCACGCGTGACGGTATCATCGGCGCGCACGCCGAAACCTTCTATTTGATCGTCCAATACAACCACCAATTTATAAACGGCATCGCCACTTTTTGATGCATCAAGGCGATCATTAAGAGCATTGGTCATTAGCCAGCCATTTTTACCCTCTATAGGGTCAACTGTGACTTGCCCTAACACAGAGGAAACAGCACCATTCCGCCCATCGCCATAAAGCGGTTTCAAACCACAAGCAGAGAGTGAAAATAGTAAAAGTATCAAAAATGATGCATATAATGTGCGCATGATAATCCTTATATCACAATATTGACCAGACGATCAGGCACAACAATCACTTTACGTATCGGCGCACCATCAATGATATGCTGCACCTTATCGCGTCCAAGCGCAAGGGCTTCTAATGCTTCATTTGCCATTCCTGGGGTAATTTGAACTTTATCTCTCACCTTACCCTTTATCTGTATCACCACCGTGATTTCGTCTTCGGTCAGCATGCTTTCATCATAATCGGGCCAAAGCGCATTGGAAATAAGGCCAGCCTCACCCATCTCGCTCCATGCTTGTTCGGCGATATGCGGTACCATAGGAGCGCTTAGCAAAAACACAGTCTTTATTGCTTCATTGCGGTTGGCAGAGGGTTTTGCTTTTTCTATGGCGTTAACCAGACCATATATCTTTGCGACTGCTTTATTAAAGGCCAAAGCTTCAATATCTTCACCCACGCCTGCGATGCTTTGATGCATTTTGCGCATTAAGTCTTTATCAGGCGCTCCAGTTTCATTATTTATCAACGATTTAAGCCGCCACAGCCTTTGTACAAAACGCCAACACCCCTCGATACCCGCCTCTGACCATGGTAAGTCACGTTCGGGCGGGCTATCCGATAGCATGAACCAGCGCACAGCATCGGCCCCATATTGATCGATAATTTCATCGGGATCGATAACATTTTTCTTAGACTTGGACATTTTGATGACTCGGCCAATATCGACCTTGCTACCATCGGATAGCAGAGTTGCGCCGTCTGATTTGCGGGTAATTTCATCGGGACTATAATAGGTCGGTTTAGCATCCCCATCGGCTTGTCGCGAATAGGTTTCATGCGTGACCATACCTTGCGTAAACAAACTCTCAAATGGTTCTTTGACATTGAGCATATCAATATGCGCCAATGCCCGCGTCCAAAAACGCGCATATAATAGATGCAAAATCGCATGTTCAATACCGCCAATATATTGATCAACAGGCATCCATTTCTCGGCCACGTCGCGATCAAAGGGTTTATCCGCTGGCTGACTCGCAAAGCGCAGAAAATACCAGCTACTATCTGCGAATGTATCTAGCGTGTCCGTCTCGCGCCGCGCAGCTTTACCGCAGTTTGGGCAATTGGCTTTGCTCCATGTCGGGTGCCTCTCTAGCGGATTACCTGGCACGTCAAAGCTTACATCTTCGGGTAAGATAACGGGCAATTTGTCGCTTGGAACAGCCACAGGGCCACAGTCTTCACAATGAATGATAGGTATCGGCGTACCCCAATAGCGTTGACGCGAAACCCCCCAATCGCGCAATCGCCAAGTGACTTGAGTCTTACCCCAATTTTCACTTTCTGCACGGTCAATCACGCTCTTTTTGGCGGTTTCAATATCCATACCATCCAAAAAGCGCGAATTGATAATTGCCCCTTCGCCCGTGAAGGCTTCATTTTCAATCGGCGCATCTTGACCATCTTTGGCAACAACGCGCGTGACGGGCAGCATATATTTACGAGCAAAATCCAAATCGCGCTGATCGTGCGCTGGCACGCCAAAAACCGCGCCTGTGCCATAATCCATCAGCACAAAATTAGCGACAAAAACAGGCAGCTTCCATGTGGGGTCAAGCGGATGCAAGACAGATAGACCCGTATCAAAGCCCTTTTTCTCCATCGTTTCAAGCTCAGCCGCTGTCGTACCCATTTTGCGGCAATCGTCACAAAAATCGCTGAGCTGTTGATTATCTTGGGATAAGCTTTGCGCCAATGGATGATCGGCAGCAATAGCGACGAAACTCGCGCCAAAAATAGTATCAGGGCGCGTTGAAAAAACCTCGACTTTGTCGATTGTACCATCATCGCCCGCCACACTATGTTCAAGATCGAAATGAAATTGCAAGCCGCTTGATTTACCAATCCAATTTTCCTGCATCAAGCGCACTTTATCAGGCCAGTTTTTCAAATCGCCTAATCCATCGAGCAGATCATCAGAAAATTCGGTGATTTTCAAAAACCATTGGCTTAATTGGCGTTTTTCAACGGGGGCACCACTGCGCCAACCACAGCCATCAATGACTTGCTCATTGGCAAGCACGGTCATATCGACAGGGTCCCAATTTACGCTGCTTTCTTTGCGATATACCAACCCTGCTTTATATAGAGCTAAAAATAGCGCCTGCTCTTGGCCATAATATTCAGGCTCGCAAGTTGCGATCTCACGGCTCCAATCCAAGGCAAAACCCAATTTCTTGAGCTGCGCGCGCATATTGGTAATATTTTCGCGCGTCCAGCTTCCTGGGTGCGTTTTTTTCTCCATCGCGGCGTTTTCAGCGGGCATACCAAATGCGTCCCACCCCATAGGATGCAGCACTTCGTGGCCCGCCATACGTTTGTAGCGCGCCAGAACATCACCCATTGTATAATTACGAACATGGCCAATATGAATGCGACCCGATGGATAAGGGAACATTTCTAATATATATGATTTGGGCTTATCGCTTTCATCATCGGCGATAAATGTGCCTTCTTTTTCCCAATGCTTTTGCCACCGCGCATCAGCAATGTGCGGATTAAAACGTGTTGGTTCGCTCATAAAATTACCCGTCGATAGCGCTGCGACGCAAATCGCGTGCCTTAGTCAAAATGATGGATTCTAATTTTTGTACCGTTGCTGCTTTAACAGGAGCATCTATCCACTGGCCCTCTTTCGCAACTTGGCGCGATGCCGCAACACGCAATCCATCGGCACGCAAATCTTGGTCCAATATCGTCACCGTTAATTTAACGCGGTCCGTTGGTGTTTGCGGATTAACATACCAGTCGGTGATGATAACACCCCCATTAGAATCGGCCTGTAGCAAAGGCATAAAAGATAGAGCCTCTAGTGATGCTTGCCACATATAACTATTGACGCCAATTGTCGTGATTTTGCTCGCCGCTATATCTGCTCTTGGGCGGTTGCTACCTCCGCAGCCACCTAGCATGATAAATGTGCTTAGTGCTGCTGCAATAATTATATTGGATGCAATTTTATCTTTGCGCATGGCTTGTCCTTAATTTCAATATGAAATATGATTATTTAGTTTAATATATCTTCTCTATATCGCCTTTGATGCAGGTATCAAGCTTTCAACGGCCTGAACAGCATAGCTTTTTCATTTTTGGAGCTTTTATTAACGAATTTATCCTGAAAAATATAATATTAACATTATATTCATGCTAATTATGATGTTCTTTTACAACAGATTAAAGCTAATTTGAAAAATCATGTATAGAATATGGCGAAAATATGATTATTTGCTTTTATATAATTTTTAAGTATGTAGATTGAAATAATGGAACAAATACCATCAAATCCTAATTGCAATAATGCCGATATAGAGCATAGAACCATGCACAATGGGCTTATGGGACCAACCATCATTGGTTTAACAGCCATATCAATGGCATTTTCACCGATTATTATGCCTGCTTTCGCAGCAAAATCATCCGTCAATGGCCAAACAAATTCTAACTTGAACCTACAATTTACGCCTTCTGGTGTGGATAGCCAAATAGCAAAATTACATCAAGAACGTTTCGGCAATAAAAATGCAATTAAGACCAACACATTGTTCCGCTTCACGCCTGCTGGACTGGATAAAATATCCAATCGCACCCTAACGGTTGCAGCGCGTACCAATGAAACACCCAAAGCCGTAAATATTCGTAATGTCCTGACAAAGGATGTACCAGCCAGCGGAACACTGGCTGCATTGCAAACCACAAAATATAGTCTGAAACAAGATAAAGGTTGGAAGGGTTTTGAATTAACCGCTCTGCCCAAATTACCTGTCGCCGATAATGCTGGCCGTCTGAACCGAATTTCAACGCCCTCAATCAATTACAAATTGAAAAACGACAAAGATGATAAGCCGAGTAGATTTAGTACTTCTATGAAAATTGCGAAACCCACCGATGCGACACCAAGTCCGCTTGGTAATGCTGCTGGCGAAGATTATACATTGAATTTGGGCGGAAGCTTCTCTATTTCAAAACGTATCGATTTAACGGCTGGTGTTCGTTACGATCGTCAAAATGATATCCCATTATCTTCTATCGATAGCCGCGAAGACAGCGAAGCCGTTTATGTGGGAACGAAAATTCGCTTTTAAGTCAATCACGCAATCAAGCCATCTATAGCAGCATAGCCATGCACATGCTGTATGGATTTAAAGCGCGTTTGATTCATCCCCCCCAAGGCAATGACAGGCTTATCACATAACCGAATTAATTGTCTGAAGCGCAATAGGCCGAGCGGCCTTTGTCCTTTGTGGCTATTAGTAGAAAAAACTGGCGATAATATATAAGCATCCGCTTGTAATATGCGCGCTCTTCTTATTTCATGCACATCATGCGCACCCAGCAATGTGATAGCATTACGCCGCTTTCTTGTTTTTTGCGGACATCCAAAATAATTGTCCTCCACACCATTCTTCAAACATTGATCACCAGCTAAAACCAGCCGCAGCCCGCGCCTGCGGCATATTTTGGCAATCTCTTGAAATATAACAAACCGATTGGGATCATCATAGTGCCGAAAAATAACGCCCGAACCCATAGGTAGTTTTTGAATAGAGGGCAGTAGCCTCTCTCTAAAACGCGGATCCGTCATCAGCCATCGCCTGGGTAATTTGGAGGATTGGCAGCTATGCATTGTGCGCTTATAGCCAATCTTTATGACAGAATCACCCAATAAAATGCTTATCAATGTTCAAAATAACATCACTACCGCAGCTAAACGGGCGCAGCGCGACACAGATGATATTAATCTCATAGCCGTATCAAAAACCCGCAGCAGCGACGAAATCATCCCACTGCTCGAACAAGGTCATAGGGAGTTTGGAGAAAACCGTGTACAAGAAGCGATCGAAAAATGGCCAGCGTTAAAAACGCAATATCAAGATGTTAAGCTCCATTGTATTGGTCAATTACAATCTAATAAAGCAGCAGAAGCTATTGCAATATTTGATGTTATCCATTCGCTTGATCGCATGTCACTTCTTAAGGCTTTGGCCAAAGAAATGAAAAAAGCAGATAAATATATTCCATGCTTTTTGCAGGTTAATATTGGTGATGAAGAGCAAAAAGGTGGATGTGCAATTGATGATATAGGCTCGCTCTTGGAAGCGGCGGCCAATGCCAATATTCCTGTCATCGGTCTGATGTGCATACCGCCAGCGGGCATAGAGTCTGCACCATTTTTTGCGCTGCTGGCTAAGCTTGCTCGCGATTATAAGCTAGTAGGTTTGAGCATGGGTATGTCATCGGACTATGAGAGCGCCATCACTATTGGTGCAACACATGTGCGGGTGGGCACCGCGTTATTCGGGCCAAGAAGCTGAGATAATATTTTAGCGTAAAACGCAGAATCGGTATCATTTCTTGCGGGCCAATAATTCCTCAGGGCTTTCTTTTTGAATATAGCTAATGATTCTATCTCCCGTTTCGATTGTGGGTCGTTCTGCCGTTGCGAATAATAACAAACGTCTATCAGGCTTCAAAACGGCCAGTGGCTCTTCTCCAGGTTTCAAATTGCTACAATAATCTTCCCAAAGAAATTTCTCTGTTAAGGTCGTTTCCGAAAAATACCAATTTTGAGCGTGTCGTTCGAGCAAGACATCATAAGGAGCGCCGCTTTCAAACAATATACGTGCGCGCCCGCTATAATCATTACCGGCATCACCATCGGATACTATGGTAATATTTTCATACCCCACCTCTGGTCCCAAATCATTAGCAACCAATTTATTATAGCTCTCATTCTCTGTACAAACGATCAAATGTTGGAACTGGCCAATATCAACATCATGGCCATGCGCGGTTTCAGTAATATCGCCATCTTGGGTGGTTAAATTAGCTCTGCGCGCATCTCGTAGCGCATATTTGCTCATATCGCTAACTGTAACGCTCAATCCAATTTTGGTTAAAAATTCGCCCAAAGCAATATTCCAATCATTCGCCCCTATCAGCATAATATCCTCGCCTTTACCCTTATCGATCCCAAGACGCTTTGCTACCCAGGGTGCTGAAAAACCATGCGCTATGATGGTTGCGATAACTACACCAAATACCAATGGCACGAGCGCATCCGCGCCTTCATATCCGAGTTCCACCAGTCGCAGCGCAAATAGAGATGTTACCGCTATGGCGACGATACCGCGTGGCGCTATCCAACCAATAAATAATCTCTCACTCCATGGGACTTTTGTAAACATCAAGCTAATGATAACGGTGAGCGGACGCACCAAAAATAGCAGCATTAATAGGAATATTATAAAGCGCCATTGAAACTTTTGAATAGTTTCCCAATCAAGCGTTGCTGATAATAATATGAAAACACCAGAGATCAGTAAAACCGATAAATCTTCCTTAAATCTTCGCAAGGCGCGGCTGGAATATGTTGGGCGATTGGCCATCACAACTCCCATCACAGTAACCGTAATAAGGCCTGTCTCATGCATCACCAAATCAGCAGCAACAAAACCAAATATTACTGCAATCAACAAAATTGGCGCTTTTAAAAACTCTGGTACAAGTCCGCGTGGGAACAACCAGGTAAGAGCAAGACCCAGAGCTATACCGATAAGTGCGGCGAGCATACTCGCGCCTAATACACTAAATCCAACTTCGGCCACATCGACCTGCGGGCCATGCGTTTGCGCATAATGGATATAGGCATAGATGGACACCGCCAGCATTGCACCAATGGGATCGTTAACAATGCCCTCCCATTTTAAAATATCGCGCACTCGTTTTCCAACGCGTAAAGATCGCAGCATCGGTCCTATAACCGTTGGACCCGTTACCACCAAAATTCCACCAAACAATGCGGACACTGATAAAGGAAGCCCTGCCCCATAATAGACCGCCGCCGTACCAAGTGCCCAACCAACAGGTACACCGATGATTACTAGGCGTAATACGCCGCTTCCCGCATGGCGCAAATCCTTAAAATTTAAACTGAGACCGCCTTCAAACAATATAACAGCAACCGCCAGTTTTACCATAGGTTCGAGCAATTCCCCAAAATCTTGTTCAGGATCGAGAATCCCTAAAATTGGGCCAGCGATAATCCCTGCAAATAACATTAATGCTATAGCAGGTTTGTTGATACGCCAAGCTATCCATTGCGCACCAACGCCCAATAACCCGATAAGGGTAATTTTAATCATCAAAGACTCTATCTCAATCATGTCTTCTCAATGACGCAATTGTGGCATCATTGCTAGGCTTAATAAGAAAAAAGCCCCTATTCCCAATTCATTGAATCATGGCTATAGAATGGTGTATGAATGCCAAAATACCCATATATTACCATGTCGCTGCGCTCTATCATTTTGCACAACTGCCCGATTATCAAGACCGCAAAGCACCGCTCTTAACTCTATGCAATACCCATGATATTATGGGTACTATTTTGCTAGCTAATGAGGGTGTGAACGGCACTATAGCGGGCAGTAAAGATGGATTACAGGCCGTGATCGATTATCTATCGTCTTGGGATGGATTCGATGGACTAAGCGCAAAATATTCCACCGCAGAGGAAAAGCCTTTTTTTCGCATGAAGGTACGTCTAAAAAAAGAAATCGTAACCATGGGCGTTCCAGAGGTCAACGGCGCTGTGAACCCTGGTCAATATGTTAAACCCGAAGATTGGGATTCATTGACATCTGACCCATCAACAATCCTCATCGATACGCGCAATGATTATGAAGTAGCGATTGGTACATTTAAAGGGGCGATTAATCCCAATACCAAAACATTTCGCGAATTTCCGAAATGGTTCAACCAAAAAGCTGATGAGATTAGAGAGAATGGCGAAACTCCAAAGATAGCCATGTTTTGTACAGGCGGTATCCGGTGCGAAAAAGCCACTGCTTATGTCAAAGCTCAGGGCTTTGAAGATGTGTTTCATTTACAAGGCGGCATATTAAAATATTTGGAAAATATAGACGAAGATAACAGCAGTTTTAACGGCGATTGTTTCGTATTCGATCAACGGGTTGCCGTTGGACATGGCTTGTGTGTGAGCGATTATATCCAATGCCATGCTTGCCGTATGCCGCTCTCTCCAGAAGAATTACAAAATACAAAATATAGCGAGGGTATTAGCTGTCATCATTGTTATGATGCGCGCAATGATGAACAACGCAACCGTTATGAAGAGCGGCAAAAACAGATGAAGATTGCCAAACAAAAAGGCATGAAACATATCGGTTCTAATTCATGACATTATCCAATGAAAGATCAAATCTGGAAATATTGCCCATATTGTACAGTTTTCGACGCTGCCCCTATGCCATGCGTGCCCGTATGGCTCTAAAAATAAGCAAAACTAAAGTAATTTTGCGTGAGGTGGTTTTGCGCGACAAACCCGATGCAATGATTGCTGCATCTCCAAAAGCCACTGTACCAATATTGGTGCTGCCCGATGGCACTGTTATAGAACAAAGCATTGATGTCATGCGTTGGGCGTTATCTCAGAATGACCCTCATCAATGGCTGGAATATGAAGATCAAGCCAATATCCTAATCGAACAGGCCGATGGACCATTTAAAACGGCTTTGGATCGTTATAAATATCATACGCGCTATGAAGATGCTGATCCCGAAATTGAACAGACAAAAGCGCTAAATATATTACAACAATGGGATACTATGATTAGCAGTAAAAATAATTTCTTTGGCACAAAAAATGGAATGGCTGATTATGCTATTTTCCCATTCGTTCGACAATTCGCCAATCATAATCGTAGTTGGTTTAATGCCCAAGATATTCCCAATATACAGCGCTGGCTAGAGGTACATATTGCAAGTTCATTATTCCAGAGTATCATGCACAAATATCCGCAATGGAAAAGTGACGATAAAAGCACTATATTTTAGTCTAAAGTGATTTTCTAACACCTAATGGCCTGAAGTTTTCTGCATTTTCAGGCAATAAAAAATATATTCGACGATCTTCAAAATCAATAGCTAAGCGATCAAAAGTACGAAGCGCATTCATTCCTAAAAAAAGGGACGGCCTATTGTTAATTTTCAATGCTTCAAAGGGGGCAATATCAGCAAAAGCTATAGGAAGAGATGAAAAGCGAGCCCGCCCAATCCTTAAATCGCGCGTAATTCCATAAAGTGCTGGGACATCTTCGCCGCGTACATCCAATAAATTAATCTGTGCCAGCCTATCATCACGCAATCTTAATTTACGTTTTAATGCTAAATTTCCAATAGACGCATCGCTGCCTGTATCGATAATAACATTAACCTTAAACCCTGCCATAGTCGCATTGGTGAAAATCAATTGTCCATCGCGCCGCCGTGCACGCACTATAATTTCACGGTTATTACTTCTGGATAATCTTCTGTCTTGTTTCGCTATCGATATTTTTTCGGCTTTAAAATCAAATAATATACGTTGCCCTTGCAAACTATCTAATCCCAATATGCCATCTGCCCCTAGAGCTGAACGCCGAAAAGTTGGTGCTATCAATCCTACAGTATCCTGTTTGCCAAGTGTTAATTCTGGCACATATACTGTTCTAACTGGCGCTGTTCCTGATAAGGTTGTAATTTTTAATTCTTTTTCAATGTCAAGGGCCAAATTGTCGGCCAATTCATCAGATACGATAGTCCTTTGGGCGGCTGTATCGATGATAAATTTATAAGGTCCTTTATTAAGCCGATCAAAATCATTGTGCGGTATGTCAACATTGATTGTCATACGATCATTGCGGTCCTCACCAATGTCGATTTCATCGCTATCATTAAAATCTGTAAGCCCGTCGGCAATTATATTATCTTTTTGCGTATCCGTCGGTTGAGCCTGTACCAATATTGGCGACGTGATAAATGCAGTACCCAATATAGGTATAAGAATAAAAGCAGATGTTAAAAAACGCTTCATACTCTTAAATAACCTAATATTGGTACTAAGGCAATGGAGATAATATATTAAATCGGTGAACGGGATAACCGTTCCAATTCTTTATACGGCGAATTAAAAATTTAGTGGTCATGGATGCAACACCAGGTAAATCAGACAGGCAATTGCGGTGAATATTATCGAAATCATTTAAATTTAGTGCGGCCACCGATAACATGTAATCAGCACTGCCCGACATCAAATAGCATTCCAAAATATCATCTAAGCCGCTCACAATATTTTCAAATCTATCCATGCTTTCACGGCTTTGGTCTTTAAGTGTAATTTCAATAAAGGCCTGTACACCTAAGCCTAATTTATCCGGATTGAGCCGCGCAGAATAATTGGTAATAATCCCACTATCTTGTAAATTTTGTACTCGCCTGTGCGCTGCAGAATTGCTTAAGCCCACAGCATCCCCTATTTCTGATATAGTAGCGCTCGAATCTTTCTGTAACGCTTCTAATATTAGAATATCAATTCTATCCATAGAAAAATATCCGTTTTTTTTAATTATAATCGAACAATATTCTAATTTAGGTAATTATGCGATGCAAGTTTAGGAATTAATTTCATACTTATTATTCTATAAGAATATAACCCACTTTCAGAGCCTACCTCCAAATTGCAGGTCCTGAATTTGTTTTGCGGTAAATATAAAAGGAAATTCGCATGATAGTTGGTAGCGTCAAGGAAATTAAAAATCATGAATATCGCGTGGGATTAACCCCCGAGAGCGTCAATGAATTATCTGTCAATGGCCATGATGTATTAATCGAAACCAGAGCAGGTCTTGGCATTGGTGCTAGCGATGAACATTATATCGCCGCTGGCGCACAGATTGTTGAAACTGCAGCTGAAATATTTGAACGCGCCAAAATGATCGTCAAGGTAAAGGAGCCACAACGCAGCGAACGCGCTGTACTGCGAAAAGATCAAATATTATTCACCTATTTGCATTTAGCACCCGATCCTGAACAGACCAGAGATTTAATTGCATCGGGCGCAACCTGCATTGCATATGAAACGGTGACGGATGACAAAGGAGGACTACCTTTACTCAAGCCTATGAGTCAAGTTGCGGGCCGTATGTCAATCCAAGCTGGCGCAACCGCCCTTGAAAAAGCCCATGCTGGGCGCGGCGTATTATTAGGCGGTGTACCTGGTGTTGCTCCAGCAAAAGTAACCATTATCGGCGGCGGTGTGGTTGGTTTTAATGCTGCGCAAATGGCCGTTGGCATGGGCGCGGATGTGACCATTTTAGACCGCAGCCCTGAAACACTCGAAAAGCTTGGCATCTATTTTGAGGCTAGTGCAAAAACACGTTTTTCAAACCGTGCGAATTTAGCCGAGTGCGTGGCGCAAGCTGATCTGGTTATTGGCGCTGTGCTTATCCCAGGGGCTGCAGCGCCCAAGCTGGTAACGCGCACAATGCTATCCACCATGCAAGCTGGTGCAGTACTAGCAGATGTAGCGATTGACCAAGGCGGATGTTTTGAAACATCCAAAGCCACCACCCATCAAGACCCAACCTATGTCATTGATGATATTGTTCATTATTGCGTAGCCAATATGCCTGGCGCTGTATCGCGCACCAGCACCTATGCGCTCAACAATGTCACGCTTCCGCATATTTTGCGTATGGCCAATTTGGGTTGGAAAGAGGCATTACGCAGCGATCCACATTTGGCCAACGGCCTTAATGTCTGGAATGGTAAAATAACCTATAAAGCCGTCGCCGATGATTTGGGTTATGATTATATATCCCCAGAAGAGGCATTGAATTGACTATTTAATGCTTATATTTCGCTATTATTTCGGCGCTTGCTTAATCGGCGGTAATATTGAGCATTGCATAGACAGGCGAAGAGCATGCGCAAAAGATGAATAAGCATTATTTTTGGTAAGAGCTTCGCGCGGCGCTATTTTCAGTATCGCAGTAAAGCGTTGCTAATTTGCAAGATTGATAAGAGTCACATCCACCCATTTGAAAATCTTGAATAGTTTTTAAAAATGCCTGATGCCTATAAAGGGTAGATAGAGCTTAAACTATGACATGAATGTAATAGTTGATAACAAAAAAGCCTATGCTAATAGGCTCATAATCATCCCTCTAAAACCTCCCACTTATCGTGAACCTTGCATTGAGCGGGGCGCCAACGGTGATATTATTCGCCGTATGGGCATTGGGGAAATATTCGGTGTCAGTTAGATTTTCGATATTAACCTGCATGCGTAAATTATCGCTAATGTCATAAAAAGCAGCTGCATCAATACGCGTAAAGCTAGGCAGGGTGACATTATTACCATTATCTGCAAAGCTCTCATCTTGATAGGTAAGCCCCGCGCCAATGCCAAATTTAGGCGTTATTTGATAAGTGCTCCATAGGTTAAATGTGTTTTCTGGAAGCTCACGCAAGCGATTACCCTCATTACCCATATTATCCTCTTGGTTGCCATCCAAATAGCTATAGCCTGCTGATATATACCAAGCATCGGTTATATTACCCTGGATTTGTGCTTCAAACCCTTGGATTTCACTATCAATAATGTCGAGCGTTCCAGGATCATTATCGGCGACTTGGGGCGAGCTCTGCTGAATCTCAAACACCGCAGCGGTAAAGCTTAATCTGGGCATAAAGTCCCATTTTAGGCCCAGTTCTAAATTCTGAAATATGTTCGGGTCTAGCGCATCATCAGGCGGATTAATATCTGCAAATTGCTCGCCGCTACGCGGTAAGAAACTCTCGCTAAAGCTGCCATAGAATGAGATATTTTCCTGTGGCTTCAATATGACACCCAAGCGCGGTGAGAAATCAGAATCACGGCGCGATAAAATATCGCGTGTCCCTGTGTTGATGAAGGTTTCCACATTATCGACGGTAATATCAAAACTATCGAAGCGTCCGCCAATGACAAGGTTGAGCCAATCGGTTACTTCAATCTCATCTTGGATATAGAATGAATAAACACTGACATCGGCTTCGGTGTCATCATTTAAATCGGAAAATGCAAATGTGGTTGGGTTTCCAGCCGCATTTACGCCGATAAAATTATTGATTGCCAAAGGGCGTATTGCCAGAAAACTCTCTACATCATCTTGCGATGTATCAAAAAAGGCATTGAAACGATCATTATTATTGGACGTATCGATAAATTCACCGCCGAATAAGATTGTATGCCCGATGCTGCCTGTATTAAAGTCTCCCACCAAATTGCCTGCTAGGACAAAATTCTGGCGCTGTGTCGTATCAATATAACCATCCAATGAAACGGCATTGGTTGCACTATCAAAACCAACAGGGAACAGATTAGAATAAACTTTATCATAATCGCCCCAAGACGCCGTGAAATTGCCTTTCAGATTATCAGAAAATTCATGTTGAACATTGGCGCGCAAAACATGCGATTCAAATGTTGTGAAATTATTTTCTGGATCAGCAAATGTAATATCCACCAATTGCTGTGCAGGAAACCCGCCACTGGACGGAATGCCGCGATCAATGAAACGATCATTATTGATATATTCATAGGACAAATCGACTGTGGTTTTTTCGCTTACTTTCAAACGCAATGTCGGGTTTATGCCAAAGCGATCACCATCGAAGAAATCACGGTGATTGTTAAGATTCTCATAATAAGCATTCACCCGCAAAGCCGCATTATCGCCCGCAGGAATATTGAGATCAACCTGACCACTAAACGCGCCAAATGTATCAACGCTCGCTTGGAAGCCTGTGAATTGTTCGCCAATGACACCTTTTTTGGTAACGCGGTTTAATATACCGCCCGTACCGCCTCGCCCAAAAAGTAAAGCATTGGGGCCGCGCAATATTTCAACCTGCTCAAGATTGTAGAAAGAGCGAAAATATTGAACATCATCGCGCACACCATCGACAAAAAAATCTGCGGTTGAACGAACACCGCGAAACACCACTGCATCACGATGACCCTCGCCCTGTGATTGTGTTACGCCTGGGGTGTAGAGAACAATATCACCAATGCTATCAAAGCCTTGTTGGGTAATCTGCTCTGCGGTCGCAATGGATAGCGATTGAGGGACATCGAGTATCGGCGTGGGCGTTTTGACCGAATTAACCTGATCGGTATAGAGGAATTGACCCGTAACAACAATATCACCCGAATCAGAAATATTTTCCTCTGCCTGTGGTATATTTTGATTATCTTGTGCTATAGCCGCTGTACTCATAGTCATAGCTATTGCGCTCGCTGTCAGTAAGCATTTGCCCAATTTCCTCATATATTCAATCCCAATATAGTAATATATTATCTTTTCGCGAATGACAATCATTCGCAACAAGGTTCCGTTAGGCAAATTGGTGGAGAAATGCAATTGAAAATCATTCGCAATAACAAATTATTTATAGTGTCTCATTTTAGCAACTGCGATGCAACGCTTAATGCACATATATTGAAGCCTAAATTTCAAACTTTAAGCCGTACAAAGCAAAGAACTTCTATTGTATAAAGTTAGGCTATATTACTTGTCATAACCAGGGTTGGTGCGCTTCAATATGCGCATCAAGCCTGGCCATGTCAGATTATCACCCATACCAGGCATGAAAGCAGCAGCTCCTTGCTCTTGAACACGGTTGGCCATTTCTTGCGGTTCTTCGTGAAGCCCGCCGTCGCTGCCGCCGCCTTGCGCCAAAATCTGAGTCTTACAAGCATTTTCGAGAAAATACATACGAAGAAAAGCAATGGCGCAATTTTGCCCT
>CALDZL010000144.1 GCA_937944295.1 uncultured Sphingorhabdus sp. | reverse complement strand
ACCGAAGAGGCTGATGTAATTTTGTTGATTGGCACGAATGTGCGTTGGGAAGCACCGCTGGTGAATACGCGTATCCGCAAAGCGATTAAAAATGGCGCGAAAGTCTTTGCCATTGGTGAAGAAGTTGATTTGACCTATCGCGCCGAATGGCTAGGCAATGATGCAGGCCTGATTTCTAAGCTTCCTAAGGTTGCAGTAGATTCATTGAAAGCGGCTAAAAAACCGATGCTCATCATGGGCGGCGGCGCATTGGGCGTTACAGGCGCGCATGGCGATGCTCTGGCGCTTGCGAAAAAATATAAATTGGTCCGTGACGACTGGAATGGCTTTAATGTGCTGCATATGGCAGCGAGCCGTATGGGCGGCCTGATGTTGGGTTATGCCCAAAAAAGCGGCATCAAAGATATTATTGCGGCTAAGCCTAAGCTTTCCTTTTTCTTGGGCGCGGATGAGGTGGATTTCACGCAATTTAGCGATAGCTTGAAAGTCTTTATCGGTCATCATGGTGATAAGGGCGCGCATGCCGCCGATATTATTTTGCCAGCCGCAGCTTATACCGAAAAAAATGGTACTTATGTCAATGTTGAAGGGCGCGTACAGCGCAGTAACAAAGCCGTATATGCGCCTGGTGATGCACGCGAAGATTGGTCGATATTACGCGCGCTGTCCGATGTGTTGGGACATAAATTACCCTTTGATGATTTTGCCGCTTGCCGCGCAGCTATGGTTGCAGAACTTCCTGCTCTCGGTGTTGAAGGGCTAGTAGATTATGGTTGGGAAGCGCCTAAGCTTGGAACTGGAGCTAAGGGGGCAATTGCTTATCCTATCAAGGATTTCTACCTTACCAATGCGATTGCGCGTGCCAGCGAGACTATGAATCGTTGTTCGGCGGAACTTATCCACGGCGAAGACATTTTGGAGGCTGCGGAGTGATATTGCGTTTCATGCTCTTCATAGGAATATTCTTCTTTATCATGCCCTCTTCAAATGCTCAGCCATTCGACGACTCTTATGATAGTCTCTATAATGCTGAATTTGCAAAACGTTATGAAATTGCAATGTATAAATATTCAAAATGCTTAGTAAATTTAATCAAACGTGAGAAATTTACCAAAGAGTATCTGCTAATACCTGATAATCATCCCGATCAAAATATAGAAGGTAATAAGTTAATTATCAAAACATGCCTTCCAAATGGTTCGCGATTAGTATTTAAGGGGCATTTATTTCGGCGTTCTCTATATACAGCTCTTTATAATAAATCTTTCCGCAAAATTGCCCCTACTAATATCGATATAGCTATTGAATTTGATTATTCTGAAGAAATAGCTCCCTACTATAAAGAAATGGGTGATGCTCAATTGCTATTAAGAAAAGCTACAGATTGTGCTGTTCGTAAAGATCTGAATTTAGCTCATAATTTTGTTACAGCAAAATTACACAGCAAGAAAGAAAATAAGTTAAAATCTGACATAGCCAAACCATTACAAGAATGTTTGCCCAAAAAAGTAAGATTGCAACTAACGCGCCAAGCTTTGAAAGGCCAGTTTGCAGAATCACTATATAAATTGCGTACAATTAGCACCCAAAATTCTCTGGAGGCTGCGGAGTGATATTGCGCTTTGCCTCTTTGCTTGTCACAAGCTTTATATTGAGTTTTGCGAGTGCTTCTGCATTGCAAAGTGATAAGAGATCGTCCACGCTGCGCGCTGAAAAAGCGATGTATGATTATGCGCAATGTTTGCTAACCAGTAAAAGACGCGAAAAGATCATTGAAGCATTTTTGTTAATCCCTGATGGGCATGCAGACCAAAATAATTTGGATGAAAGATTGATTGTTCCAACATGCGCTAAATCAGGTGAAAAGCTGATATTTAGAGGTAATTTATTCCAACGCTCGCTCTATATCGCACTTTATAATAAATATTATCGCAAATCGGCACCTAACGCGTTTCAAAATATCGCATTGGATTATAACCAAGAAGTTTCACCGAAATATGGACAGATAAAGGGCGATCAACTAGCGCTGAGAATTTTTTCAGATTGCACCATAAAGAGCAACCCTAATGCTGCTCATGCTTTTGTTGTTTCTCAACCGCAAAGCAGCGCAGAAACCGATTATATTAATATCATCTCAGCCGCTCTTAATGATTGCATACCAGAAGGTGGGCAACTATCGATTAGCCGCTCTAATCTGAAGTCTGCAATGGCCGAGGCTCTATATAAAATGCGCACAATATCCAATAAGACAGGGGCTTCTTGATGACCGAAACATTTATCTCTTGGGGTATGGATGCCGATTGGGCTTTTTTTACGGCCTCAATAGCGGGCATATTACTCATAACATTGCCGCTGCTCTTGGCGGTTGCAATGATTATCTATGCCGATCGTAAGATATTGGGCGCAATCATGCTTCGGCGTGGGCCTAATGTGGTTGGACCTTTTGGTTTGCTCCAAAGTTTCGCCGATGGATTGAAGGTTTTCTTGCAAGAAACCATCATCCCTAGCGCAGCGAACAAAGGCTTGTTCCTGCTAGCACCAATTATTACCTTTACGGTTGCTTTGGCGGCTTGGGCCGTTATTCCGTTTAATTCGGGCGCAGTGCTGGCCGATATTAATGTTGGCCTGCTCTACGTGCTGGCTATCAGCTCGCTTGGCGTGTATGGCGTAGTTATTTCTGGCTGGGCATCGAACAGTAAATATCCATTTTATTCAGCTATGCGGGCGGCTGCTCAAATGATTAGCTATGAAGTTTCAATAGGCTTTATCTTGGTGTGCGTCGTTTTATGGGCTGGCACATTCAACCTCAATGGCATCATAGAAGCGCAGCGTGGGCATGGATTTGGTGTCGTCAATGCCTATATTTTAAATCCGCTTCTCCTTCCTATGTGGGTGCTATTTTTTATAAGCTCTCTGGCTGAAACAGCACGTGCGCCATTTGATCTAACCGAAGCGGAATCCGAATTGGTAGCGGGTTATCAAACCGAATATTCTTCCATGAGCTTTGCATTATTCTGGCTCGGTGAATATGCGAATATATTATTGATGTGTATGCTCAATGCTATTCTATTCTTTGGTGGTTGGTTGCCTCCTATAGATTGGGAACCGCTTTATTTGGTGCCAGGTTGGATATGGTTGTTTGCGAAAACATTTGTCTTCTTCTTCATGTTTAGTTGGATTTGGGCGACCGTGCCGCGTTACCGCTATGACCAGTTAATGCGTCTGGGTTGGAAAGTATTTTTACCAATGAGCCTCTTGTTCATCATTATCACTAGTGGCTATCTGATGCTGACGAGGTATGGGGTATGATAGGGACAATTCGTATGAGACCCTCTCGTCATGCTGAATTTATTTCAGCATCCTTATTGCAGCATAAAATGATCGTTGCATTTTATAAATGGACCCTGAAACAATTTCAGGGTTACGAGATGCGCTATATCAATCACAGTATAATAGCTCCAAACTCTCTAAATAAGAATATATTGCAAGGTAGGCTGTAATGATTGCGCATCTTATAAAAACATTCACACTTTGGGAATTTCTAAAGGCGCATTGGCTCACGCTGAAATATTTTTTCAAGCCTAAGGCGACGATCAATTATCCGTTTGAGAAAAACCCATTGTCTCCGCGTTTTCGCGGTGAGCATGCTTTGCGCCGTTATCCCAATGGCGAAGAGCGTTGCATCGCGTGTAAGTTATGCGAAGCGGTTTGTCCTGCGCAAGCGATTACGATTGAGGCTGAGCCGCGTGATGACGGTAGCCGCCGCACAACGCGCTATGATATTGATATGACCAAATGTATTTATTGTGGTTTTTGTCAGGAAGCATGCCCTGTGGATGCGATTGTTGAGGGACCAAATTTTGAATATGCAACGGAAACGCGCGAAGAATTAATCTATGACAAAGGTAAATTATTGGACAATGGTGATAAGTGGGAGCGCGCTATTGCCGCAAACCTTGCCGCTGATGCTCCATATCGTTAAGGGCGCAGGAATGTTAGACAATATTGGGGCAATGAAGTGATACAATTATACGCATTTTATGCTTTTGCATCGATCATGATCGCAAGTGCTGCATTGGTTATTTTTTCGCGTAACCCTGTGCATAGCGTATTGTGGTTGATCCTCGCATTTTTCAATGCAGCGGGTTTGATGGTGCTGGTTGGGGCTGAATTTATCGCCATGTTGCTTGTCATTGTTTATGTTGGTGCTGTGGCTGTGCTGTTCCTGTTCGTCGTTATGATGCTCGATATTGATTTTGCCGAGCTGCGCGCTGGATTTATGAATAATCTGCCGCTTGGGCTATTGCTGGCGATCATTTTAATCTGTGAATTGGTGCTTGGTTTAGGCGCTATGCGCGCTGGTAGTGTGCAATTAGGTAGCGACATTGCCAATGCCACGCCTGATACAGTGCCGAATATCGAAGCGATGGGGCAATTATTGTATAGCAAATATTTATTCTTATTCGAGGCAGCGGGCTTAATCTTGGTAGTGTCTATGGTGGGTGCTATTGTTTTGACCAATCGTAGACGCGGCGGTACAAAACCGCAGCGCATTAGCGATCAGGTGAAACGCCGCCCCGAAGATGCAACGCGCAATGAAAGCCCCGAAGTGGGCAAGGGGGTATCGCTATGATTGGCATAGAACATTATCTGGTGGTCAGTTCTATCCTGTTTGTGATGGGTGTTTTGGGAATTTTCTTAAACCGTAAAAATGTGATTATTATTTTGATGGCGATCGAATTAATCTTATTGGCCGTTAATTTGAATCTAGTAGCATTTAGTGCCTTTTTGGGCGATTTAACGGGACAGGTTTTTGCTATGTTCGTGCTGACGGTGGCGGCCGGTGAAGCGGCCATTGGTCTTGCGATATTGGTGATATATTTCCGCGGACGCGGTACTATTGCGGTTGATGATGTCAACCGGATGAAGGGGTAATATAGCGTGTCAACGATTGAGATCATTGTATTTCTGCCGCTATTGGCAGCATTGGTTGCTGGTTTTGGTCAGCGTTTAATTGGCAAATTTGCCTCTAAAGCAATTACTACGGGCACATTATTTGTTTCTGCCGCCTTAAGCTGGCCGATATTCTTGGGTTTCGTAGCGGGGTATGAGTTTGCTTATGTACAGCCCGTTTTGAAATGGGTGGCCTCTGGTGATTTGACCTTTGATTGGGCTTTGCGCGTCGATACATTGACGGCGGTTATGTTGGTGGTGATTACCACCGTATCGGCTTTGGTGCATTTATATAGCTGGGGCTATATGGAGGAAGATCCAGATCAACCGCGCTTTTTCGCTTATTTATCGCTCTTTACTTTTGCAATGTTGATGCTTGTCACCGCCGATAATTTGGTGCAAATGTTCTTTGGTTGGGAAGGGGTTGGCTTGGCCTCTTATCTTTTGATTGGGTTTTGGTATAAAAAACCAACGGCAAATGCTGCGGCTATCAAGGCTTTTGTCGTAAACCGCGTTGGTGATTTGGGCTTCATGATGGGGATATTCGCTCTATTCTGGGTCTTTGGTACGGTTTCTATCCCAGAGATTATTGATGCAGCGCCTTCTTATGCGGGTTCTAGTATTGGTTTTTTGGGTATGCGCGTTGATGTAATGAGTCTGATTTGTGTTTTATTATTCATCGGTGCGATGGGTAAA
>CALDZL010000143.1 GCA_937944295.1 uncultured Sphingorhabdus sp. | reverse complement strand
CTACTGCGAAATGCATTAGTGATAGGATAGCGGCGATCGCGGCCAAAATTACGGCTGCCCAACTTCACGCCCGGTGGGGCTTGGCGGCGTTTATATTCCGCAATATAGAGCAGGCGCTCAATGCGCTCTACCACGGTGCGGTCAAATCCTCGCGTGACCAAATCCTCGACACTGCCTTCTTCTTCGACCAATGTGTACAAGATAGCATCCAAATCTTCATAAGGCGGCAGGCTATCGCTGTCTTTTTGGTCAGGGCGCAGCTCTGCTGTGGGGGGTTTTTCAATCACATTCATCGGCATTACAGGACCATCAGGGCCAAGGCCGAGCGAGGGTTTATTGGCATTGCGCCAACGCGATAGGGCAAATACGGTCAGCTTATAAGCATCTTTGAGCACCGAATAGCCGCCCGCCATGTCGCCATAAATGGTGGCATATCCGACCGCCATCTCGCTTTTATTACCCGTTGTCAGCAGCATATGGCCAAATTTATTAGACAGCGCCATCAGCGTCACACCCCTGATGCGGCTTTGGATATTTTCCTCGGTGGTATCTGACTCTTGACCTGTAAAGCACGTCGATAGCATGGTATCAAACGCTTCAACGGCGGGTTTGATGGTGATGGTGTCGAGTTTGCAGCCGAGCATCTGTGCGCAGTCCGCTGCATCTTTAAGGCTTTCATCGCCTGTGTAGCGGCTGGGCAGCATGACGCACCACACGCGATCAGCGCCCAAAGCATCCACAGCGACGGCGGCCGATAATGCACTGTCTATGCCGCCCGATAATCCCAATACAACGCCAGGGAAACCATTACGATTGACATAGTCGCGCAAGCCAACAACCATCGCATTATAGACATCGGCGGGGTGTTCATCCCATGCGCTTTGTTCTCCATGCGCACAGGTCCAACCTTCATCGCCTTTTGTCCAATGGGTAATGCGTAAATGTTCTTCCCAATCGGGCAATATATGTGCGGCCTGCCCATCGGCATTTAGAACAAAGGAGCAACCATCAAACACCAATTCATCTTGGCCGCCCACACGGTTCAAAAATATCATCGGCAGATTGTTTTCGGCTATGCGCGCGCCCACTATATCGCGTTGCCGCCGATCATCCTTGTCAATTTCATAGGGGCTACCATGGGGGGCGATTACTATATCGGCCCCTTGCGACTTTAGATGCTTACAGACGCTCGGAAACCAAATATCTTCGCATATGGGTACGCCAATTTTGAGGCCTTTGAACGGTATCGGTTTGGGAAGCGGGCCAGATTTGAACAATCTCTTTTCATCAAAAGTCCCATAATTGGGGAGTTCATGCTTATAACAAATTTCTTCAATATTACCGCCGACCAATAATGCTATGCCGTTATAGAGGTTTCCTTCGTCCAAAAATATGCTGCCGACCAACATCGCAGGGCCTTGGATGCTTGCCTCTGCCATACGCTCTAATTCTTGGCGGGCGCGCTCCACAAATATAGGTTTTAATACCAAATCTTCGGGCGGATAACCGACCAATTGTAATTCAGGATAGACAATTAAATTAACCGATGGATCTTTCTCTACGGCTTTATCCCGCCATGCAAGCATAGCATCGGCATTAGCAGTTAAATCACCGACACGCTGGTTTAATTGGGCAAGGGCTATGGTTATTGTTTCGCTCATACCCCTCATTAGGCGTACACCATGATAGCGGCAAGGGGCTATTCAACCAAAGGCTAAAATATGCAGGATACGACCAGGCAGAAATGCAAAGCCGCCAGCAATTAATGATCCAATAAAGAGGCCCTGCATCGCTCTATAATGCCCCTCAACATCGCCGCGCCTTATACACCAAACAGCATAAGGTATAGAAGTGAATGTTACGATGGTAAAGATATGAAGGAAACTGAAACCACTTCCCGCAATACCGCTACCGGGTGCACCAATCCAAATTGTAGCCGTAGCAGTAATTAACATCAAAACGCACCAAATTTTGCCAAGCATCTTATGCAGCCTATCGCCTTTTTTGCCCCATAAAATATAACCTCCAAGAGTTACTGCAGGGACTATAGTTGCTATATGGATCATGACGGGGATGGTCATACGCTCAGCTATTGTTTGCGGTGCGTTACTGGTTGCAAAGCCGCCAAAATTAGCACTCAAAATTGCAAGCAACACAGTGATGATAATTGTAGCTGCAATCGATATAAAAATCCCTATCTTATCATTTGCTTTTGTAATTTTATCATTTTTCATTTCATTCAACCTATAGTGTTTAACGCAGATTAAAATTGAAAGAATAAGATCATTATTTCAAATGCGTTTGCGCAAGATGGTAACTTTTTGCGTGAAATTGCGCTATATTCCGTCTAATACTAATTCACGAAGCGTGAAATGAGAGGGTGATGAGCGCATATAGTCAATATCATTGGAGCAAGAAAATTACGGTCGAGATAGTGATTGTGGTTTTAACCGGTCTTGTCCTAGCATTTTTGGGTCCCTTTGGGACTTATGCAATGCCGAGTGGATTGCGTATAGCCTATTGGGTGATTTTTGGGGTTATTGGTTATGCTCTCTATCGTCCAATGGCGGTCATAACGCATAGGCTGAGAGATATTATTTCGTTTCCCATTTGGGCTGTTGAATTATTGGGATGCATGATGGCGGCTGTACCATTCAGCTTTCTTGTCGCCTTCATGATTGCTGGTATGCAATGGGATTGGACTATGATTATGCGCCACTATGGATTGCTTTATGTCCAATGCACGGCACTAGGGTTTGGTATATATTTGTTAATGCGTATCATCTTTGATCGTTTCGAGAATGATGAAACAATCATGCAAGATATCAGAGAGGAACATATAGGCCCCTCTCGATCCGCCTTGCATGAGCGTTTACCAGTGGGTTTCCCCGATCGAATAGATGCGCTACAATCCGAAGATCATTATGTTCATGTCTATGCCCATGATGAGTGCGGCGATCACAAAGAGATGATTTTGATTCGCCTATCGGATGCGATTAATCTTTTGGACGCAGATGGTTTCCAAACGCACAGAAGTTGGTGGATCGCGCGTCACGCCGCTACCCATTATAAGCGTGATGGGCGCAAACATTATTTTGTTATGGACAATGGCCAAGAAATCCCAATCTCAAAGACATATATCGCATCAATCAAACAAGCAGGTGTTATATAATATAGACTTGGTGACTTATACGCTTTGCACGCCCAAAAAAAGCTGTGGAAGTTTTCGTAAAAGAGTCTTCCGATACGTTAAATTTATCGTTAGAAGGAGTAAAATTTTAGGGGTAAATTCATGAAAATCGTATCGGGCAATAGCAATTTGCCGCTTGCACGGGCTATCGCGGGCTATTTGGAATTACCCTTAACCAATGCCAGCGTGCGCCGCTTTGCGGATGATGAGATATTTGTGGAGATTCATGAAAATGTGCGCGGCGAAGATGTGTTTGTGGTTCAGCCCACCAACCATCCTGCCAATGATAATTTGATGGAATTGCTGATCATGATTGATGCGCTGAAACGGGCATCGGCGAAGCGTATTACAGCGGTTATTCCTTATTTCGGCTATGCGCGGCAAGACAGAAAACCTGGACCGCGCACGCCAATCTCGGCTAAATTGGTGGCCAATCTTATCACCGAAGCGGGTGCGGACCGTGTGCTTTCGGTTGATCTGCATGCAGGGCAGATCCAAGGCTTTTTTGATATACCCACCGATAATCTTTACGGGGCACCCGTCATGAGTGCTGATATACTATCGCGCTATGGCGGCCAAGCCTTGATGGTGATTTCTCCTGATGTGGGCGGCGTGGTGCGCGCAAGGGCTCTCGCTAAACGGCTGGATAATGCGCCCTTGGCTATTGTGGATAAACGGCGCGAGAAAGCGGGCGAGTCCGAAGTGATGAATATCATTGGCGACGTTGGTGGACGTTTTTGTATTTTAATCGATGATATTGTTGATAGCGGCGGCACGCTGTGTAATGCAGCCGATGCGCTGCGTACTCAAGGGGCATCGGACGTGGTGGCTTATTGTACGCATGGTGTGTTATCGGGCAGTGCGGCCGAGAGGATTGCCAATTCATCGCT
>CALDZL010000142.1 GCA_937944295.1 uncultured Sphingorhabdus sp. | reverse complement strand
GACGTATTGGAATTATTCTTGGCCGATGATGACACCAAATCGATCATCATGATTGGTGAAATTGGCGGTAGCGCTGAAGAAGAAGCCGCGCAATTCTTGGCCGATGAAGCCAAAAAAGGTCGCAGCAAGCCCACGGTTGGTTTTATTGCTGGCCGTACCGCGCCTCCAGGACGCCGTATGGGCCATGCTGGTGCAATTGTATCGGGTGGCCAAGGCGGTGCTGATGATAAAATTGCCGCAATGGAAGCCGCTGGCATCCGCGTGTCTCCAAGCCCATCAGAGCTTGGAACTACATTGGCGTCTTTATTAGCTGACGCTTAACATTCAACCTTCTTAGCCTCCCGATACATAGGAAAAACATATGGGCATCGAAAATTTAGACATTGATCCAAATGATGAACCGCAAAAAGGGCCTAGCTGGCAAAAACCGCATTGGCCTCTATTAGATGATAGCGATTTAACGGCTGCGCTTGACCCCATGCAGATGGAATCGACCATACAGGCTGCTAGTATAGCGCGCGGCAAGCCATTATCTGGTGAAGAATTATCCAAAGCCGCGGGTGATAGTATTCGCGCGATGATGCTGATCCGCACCTATCGTGTGCGCGGCCATTATGCGGCCAATTTAGACCCGCTTGGTCTATCAAAAATGGAGCAGCCTGCCGATCTTTCGCCTGAATTTCATGGTTTCAAAGAAGAGGATATGGACCGCGAAATATATATGGGCGGTACATTGGGAGAGGAATATGCGACCATTCGTCAAATAGTCGAAACATTACGCGCCAATTATTGCGGCAATGTTGGCCTAGAATATATGCATATAACCGACATAGAAGAACGTCGTTTCTTGCAAGATAGGATGGAAGGCAAGCATGCCGTCGTTGAATTTACCCCTGAAGGCAAAAAGGCGATCCTCTCCAAAGTCATCCAAGGTGAAGTTTATGAGAGCTTTCTGGGTAAAAAATATGTCGGCACCAAGCGCTTTGGTTTAGATGGCGGTGAGGCCATGTTGCCCGCGCTTGAGGCTGTTATCAAATATGGTAGCCAATATGGCGTTGAAGAAATTATTTACGGCATGCCGCACCGTGGGCGTCTCAATGTCCTCTCCAATGTGATGGCGAAGCCCTATCATGTGATCTTTCATGAATTTTCTGGGGGCAGCTCTAACCCCGACGATGTAGAAGGTAGCGGCGATGTGAAATATCACCTTGGTACGTCCACCGACCGCGAATTTGATGGCGTTAAAGTGCATATGTCGCTTGTTCCTAACCCTTCGCATCTTGAAGCGGTTAACCCCGTTGTGCTTGGCAAGGTGCGCGCGCAGCAAGTGGCCGCAGATGATTTGGAAAACCATAGCAGCGTATTACCCGTATTATTGCATGGTGATGCCGCTTTTGCTGGACAAGGTATTGTATGGGAATGCCTCGGTTTCTCTGGTATCAGAGGCTATAACACGGGCGGCTGTATCCATTTTATTGTCAACAATCAAATCGGCTTTACCACCAGCCCGCAATTTGCGCGTTCATCACCCTATTCATCCGATGTTGCCAAGGGCGTACAAGCGCCTATATTCCATGTAAATGGGGATGACCCAGAAGCAGTGACATTTGCCTGTAAAATTGCGATTGAATTTCGCCAGAAATTTGGCCGTGATATTGTGATTGATATGTGGTGTTATCGCCGCTTTGGCCATAATGAGGGCGACGAACCTATGTTCACACAGCCGCTTATGTATGCTGCTATTAAGAAGCACCCCAAAGTCAGCAAGCAATATGGCAAGCGTCTTATCGAAGAAGGTGTGGTTGACCAAGAATGGATTAATGGCATTACCAAGGAGTATAATGACTTTCTTGAAGCTGAGTTTGAACTGGGTAAAAATTATACCCCCGATAAAGCCGATTGGTTTGAAGGGCGTTGGAGCGGATTAAGCGCACCAGCCGACCCAGAAACAGCACGCCGTAACGTTGAAACGGCAATCGATAGTAAATTGTTTGAAAGCCTAGGGCGTACGCTAACAACCGTACCCAATCATGTAAATATTCACAAAACATTGGGCCGTGTTTTATCGGCCAAGCAAAAAATGTTTGATGAAGGCAAAGGCTTTGACTGGGCAACAGGCGAGGCGCTGGCATTTGGCTCACTTATTAGCGAAGGTTATAATATTCGCCTTTCAGGACAAGATAGCGGACGCGGCACATTTAGCCATCGTCATGCTGTTTGGGTGGATCAAAAAACAGGCGACAAGCATATTCCATTAACGACTGTGCCGCATGGCCGCTTTGAGGTTTTAGACAGCCCGCTCTCTGAATATGGTGTGCTGGGCTATGAATATGGCTATGCTATGGCAGATCCCAAATCGCTAGTGATATGGGAAGCGCAATTTGGCGATTTTGCGAATGGAGCACAAATCATGATTGACCAATTCATTGCCAGCGGCGAGGCTAAATGGCTGCGGGCTAATGGCTTGGTTATGCTGCTGCCACATGGCTATGAGGGGCAAGGGCCTGAACATAGCAGCGCTCGTTTAGAGCGTTTCTTACAATTATGCGCTGGGGATAATATTCAAGTTTGTAACATTACGACACCCGCCAACTATTTCCATGTGTTGCGCCGTCAAATGATGCGTTCTTTCCGCAAACCCATGGTGATTATGGCACCAAAATCATTGCTGCGTCATAAAATGGCTGTCTCTGAAGCCAGTGAGTTTCAAGGCGATAATCATTTCATGCGGATCAAGTCTGATACCAACCCGCCCGCTGATAAAGATATAAAACATCTGGTATTATGCTCGGGTAAAGTGGCATTTGATCTGATTGAAGCACGCGATACGGCCAAAGATAAAAATACATCTATTTTGCGTATCGAACAGCTTTATCCTTTCCCAAGCGAACCTCTGGTCAAACGTCTCAAGGCAATGACCAATTTAGAAGAGGTAGTCTGGGCGCAAGAAGAGCCGCAAAATAATGGCAGCTGGTTCTTTGTAAATCCGATCATTGAGCAATGTCTCATTGATGCTGGCGTTAAACCAAAGCGCCCAACATATGCAGGGCGCGATGCCTCTGCATCGACCGCAACGGGGTTTGCGCCCGTACATAAAGAACAACAAGATGCCCTAGTCGCACAAGCATTAGGACATAAATAATTTTCCTTTCAGATTGAGGACCTAAATATTATGGCAAGCGAAGTTAAAGTCCCTGTACTGGGCGAATCTATCACCGAAGCAACCATAGGCGAGTGGCTAAAAAATCCAGGTGAAGCCGTTGAAATAGATGACCCCATTGCGAGTTTGGAAACCGATAAAGTCACCATCGAAGTGCCCGCACCAAGCGCTGGTGTGATGGGCGATTATATCTCTCAGCTTGGCGATACGGTCGAAGTTGGTGCAATTATCGCCATGATCGAAGATGGTGAAGCGAGCGCCTCACCCGCCAAAACAAGCGAAAAGCCAGCACAAAAAGAAGAGACGCAGAAAGAACAGGCATCTGCAAACCCGCCAGCACTGAACGGTGAAATGCCAACTATGTCACCTTCTGTGCGCCGTTTGGTGCTAGAGCATGGTATTGATCCCACTAAAGTCTCTGGTACAGGTAAAGATGGCCGCCTCACCAAAGAAGATATATTGGCAGCTGTCGAAACACAAGGCAGCAATCCATCCAGTGAAGCTGATAGCACATTGCATAAGGCTTCGCCGAGTGGGCATACACCAGTTCTAGCCCAGCGCGGTGAAGAACGCCAGCGCATGACACGCCTGCGTCAAACTATCGCAAAACGCCTGAAAGGTGCGCAAGAAGAAGCGGCTTTGCTGACTACATTTAACGATGTGGATATGAGCGCAGTTATGGAAACGCGCAGCAAATATAAAGAATTGTTCGAGAAAAAACATGGCGTAAGATTGGGCTTTATGGGTTTCTTTGCCAAAGCAGCAGCCTTGGCCGCAAAAAGTGTTCCATCGGTTAATGCACAAATTGACGGCGATGAAATTGTCTATTTCAACTATATGGATATTAGCGTTGCTGTGAGCGCGCCCAATGGTTTGGTTGTACCCGTGGTCCGTAATGCCGATTCTATGAGCTTTGCTGAAATTGAATCGAGTATTGGTGATTTTGGTAAGCGTGCAAAAACAGGTGAGCTTACTATGGATGAAATGAAGGGCGGTACCTTCACCATATCCAATGGCGGTGTCTTTGGCAGCCTTATGTCAACGCCTATTATCAATCCACCGCAAAGCGCTGTTTTAGGTTTGCACCGTATTGAACAACGCCCAATTGTATTGGATGATGGTAGCATCGCCGCTCGTCCTATGATGTATATCGCGCTCAGCTATGATCATCGCTTAATCGATGGGCGAGAGGCTGTTACCTTCCTCAAAATTGTGAAAGAAGCCATCGAAGACCCCACACGTCTTTTGATTGATCTGTAAATATTATATGCCTTTTGATGGCAATTAGAATGGAATGAATAATGGCTGATAAATTTGATTATGATGTAGTGGTAATTGGTGCAGGACCAGGCGGATATGTTGCCGCCATACGGGCTGCGCAATTGGGGCTTAAAACTGCTTGCGTGGAAAGCCGCGAAACATTGGGCGGCACGTGTCTGAATGTTGGCTGTATTCCATCAAAGGCCTTATTGCATGCATCAGAATTATTCCATGAAGCTTCATCGGGAGCGATGGAAAAATTCGGTGTAAAGGTTAAAGGTGCTGAACTTGATTTGGATGCTATGCATGCAGAAAAACATAAAGCCGTTGGTGAATTAACGGGCGGGATTGAATTTTTGTTCAAGAAAAATAAAATCACATGGTTAAAAGGCCATGCCGCTTTTACGGGACCGAATAGCCTTGAAGTTGATGGTAAAAATGTAACCGCAAAAGATATTGTCATTGCCACAGGGTCGAATGTTGCGCCGCTTCCTGGCGTTGACGTCGACAATGATGGCGGCATAGTGGTCGATAGCACAGGCGCACTTAACCTGCCCAAAGTACCGAATCATTTGGTTGTTATTGGCGGCGGCGTTATTGGCCTAGAACTTGGCAGCGTTTGGGGGCGTCTGGGTGCCAATGTGACGGTGGTTGAATATCTCGATCAAATTCTACCTGGTATGGACGGCGGCGTGCGCAAAGAAGCGGCCAAAATTTTCAAAAAGCAAGGCTTTGCAATGAAAATGTCTACCAAAGTCACAGGCGTACATGCTAAAGGCAAAAAGGCGCATGTAAAGGTTGAGCCTGCAAAAGGCGGTGATAGCGAAGTAATCGAAGCCGATGCCGTGCTGGTTTGTATCGGACGACGACCCAATACACAGGGGCTAAACCTAGAAGCCGCTGGCCTTAAAACCAATGATCGTGGCCAAGTGGAAATGGACCACCGTATGCAAACATCCGTGCCCAGCATCTGGGCCATTGGCGATGTTGCTCCTGGTCTTATGCTCGCGCACCGCGCCGAAGATGAAGGTGTTGCTGTGGCAGAAAATATTGCAGGACTTACGGGTATTGTGAATCATGATCTTATTCCAGGCGTTGTCTATACGCACCCTGAAATTGCATCTGTGGGAAAAACCGAGGAAGAGCTGAAAGAAGCAGGCATTGAATATAAAGTGGGTAATTTCCCGTTTTTGGCCAATAGCCGTGCCAAGACCAATCGTGATACCGACGGATTTGTAAAGATATTGGCCGATGCAAAAAGCGACCGTGTGCTTGGTGCGCATATCATATCATCGCTCGCTGGCACTATGATTGCGCAAATCGCACAAGCGATGGAATTTGGCACAACTTCCGAGGATATTGCCTATACTTGTCATGCACATCCAACCCATAGCGAAGCCATAAAAGAGGCGGCAATGGCTGTTATGGGCAAACCGATCCATATGTGAGGCTAATCCTATATTGTGACTATCGGTCCTATTACATTGGCAGCCCCTTGGCTGATTTGGATCGATTGTATCGGCGTTGCTATTTTACTGCATCAGGCGCGTTAGCCGTGGCCCATATACGGCAGACTTTTGTGACATTTATCTTCTTTGTCGCAAAGAGTGGCATTTATATTATTCGCGATGATGGATTGGCTTACAAAAAACAAGTCAATAAATCTTCTATGGTAGCGCCACTGGTTGGTATAAAATTGAGCAAAAGCTTTCATAAACATGCCGAGACACCGTCATATGTGTAATTTAACAATGCGCTACCATCGCAATTTAAGCTGCTTTAACAGCATATGACTGGCGTTTTAGCATCCCACAAGACCGAAATAATAGATTACCCAAATAGAAACAGTATTTAAATTCAGTATCTGGGGCAATAATTCCTATTAAATAGCTCTATATCATTAACTTACAGAGCTTTAAGGGGTATATTTCCAATCAATAGCTACAGTGATGGCAGCTCTTGGAACATCCTCATTTGCTGCACCAGAAAACTCAACACGTCCGCCTGCTTCTAGCTCTGCGACGGGAGCAGGAATTTCCCAGCTAAAAATTTTACGTTCATCACTGTCCAATAATACAGCGATCATATCGGGTACCTTTAATGTCTCATTGGTTGGGTTAATGATAGTTCCACTAGCAATGAAAAATCTACGACCATCGCTAGTTTCATTAAGTTGATTATTTTCATTCAATATTACTTTTAGGGGAGAGGAAGTTGTCTGAGAGGTCAAGCTGCCTTCTAAAACCCCGCTATACCATATAGCTCCCGCTATGATTGCGACTATCATAGCAAAGCTTAGAGCTGCAATGGTCCATAATTTAGCTGGATTGCGGCGCGGTTTAAACGGTGGCTGATAATCAAATGGTGCAGGCGGCGGCGGAGCAATAGCCTCACGATATTCATTTTGTAATGATCGCGAGTCATCGATTGATGATTTACCTTGATTAAGACGTTCATCACTGAATAGATTATCTTTATTATTGTCTCTAACTATCTGTGGTTTCAATGTTTTAGATTCTATATTTTGAGGCTTTATTACGGTCGCATTACTATTTACATTATCGTTAACCAACGTTTTATTAGAAATTTGAGTGGATGTTATATTTTCTTGATTTTCAGATTTTGATTCTGAACTTGCCTTCCCTGACATTTTTTGTCCAACTGATTTGGGGGCGATGGTAGCTGGCGGCGTCTCAACTTCATTAATCTTAATAGGTGCAGGTACCTGGAACCAGCTGTGTTTACAATTAGCACAGCGTACTTGTCGTCCATCAATACCTATGGCGTTATCAGGAACGACATAACGCGTGACGCAATTTGGACATGTTAAAATCATAATCTCCATAAACATGAGCTAGCGATGAGTTGCAAGTGTGATGATGCTTTGTTCGTAAAATTTATTGGTTAAACTGCGATAGAGTCTTTGATTGTCGCAACGCTTTGTGTCATGAAATCTCTATGCAGACCGTTGTTGATTTTGAAAATGTTGGTTTACGTTATGGAGCAGGGGCAGAAGCCCTTTCTGGCCTAAGTTTTAAGCTATTTTCTGGTAGTTTTTACTTTTTAACAGGTACCTCAGGTGCTGGAAAAACATCCTTGTTAAAATTATTATATCTCGCACATCGACCAAGCCGTGGCATGATTAAAATGTTTGGTGAAGATATTGTTACGATGCCACGGGATAGACTACCCGGTTTTAGACGACGTATAGGCGTTGTATTCCAAGACTTTAGATTGTTAAATCATCTCTCTGCTTTCGATAATATTGCCATGCCCTTGCGCATATCTGGTATCGAAGAAAAAGACTTAGAAGGCCCTGTACATGAGTTATTATCATGGATAGGATTGGCTGATCGTGCGAGTGCACGGCCCACCACGCTCTCTGGTGGAGAACAACAGCGTGTAGCAATAGCCCGTGCTGTGATTGGTAGACCTGAAATTTTAGTGGCTGATGAACCTACGGGTAATGTTGATCCAGAAATGGCAGTACGCTTATTGCAATTATTTGCAGGCCTCAATAAATTGGGTACTACTGTCATTGTTGCGACCCATGATATACATTTATTGCGCGAAATAGAAGGTGCACAGATGATGCGTCTAAAAGATGGGCAATTATCGGACCCCACAGGTTCGCTGAAAAACCCAGCCGTACCATTGGTGCTGAATGTCTAACTAATGAGCCTAAAATCCACTCTAGCGCGTAATGATAGTAAAGCTTTTTCAGATGGTCGAATAGCTGGCCCAATGCCATGGGTAATAGCAATCATGGTTTTTCTTACGGTTTTGGCGGGTGCTGCTGGCATCGCAATTGCCGATACTGCCTCTCAAAATAATGAAATATTATCACGGAAAATAACCATACAAATATTAGAAGAGAACCCCGTAGAGCGTCGAAGTCAGCGCATAAAGGTCTCAGAATATTTGAATAAATTACCACAAACCGAATCAGTACAACCTCTGAGCGATTCAGACGTTGTGCAATTATTAGAACCATGGCTGGGTTTAAATGAAAATACAGCTTTTGAGTCTAATGATTTGATACCATTGCCAGCTATTATAGATGTACAAATGAAAGCCATTATCAATGACCAGTTTCGCAACCAAATGTTAAGTGACATGCAATCTATTGCTCCATCGGTACGAATAGATACACAAGAAAGCTGGATTACGCCGCTTTATGATCTCATGCGATCCTTTATATATTTAATTTTGGGTTTAGTGCTATTATTGGCTGCTGCAACCTCAGCAACCGTCGTGTTAGCAGTGCGAAGCGCGCTCGACACACATCGGCACACATTAGATATAATGCATCTTATGGGCAGTACAGATAGTCAAATTTCACGTTTATTTCAGAGGCGTGTCGCTGTAGATGCATTTTTCGGCGGTGCTATAGGCTTTATATCAGCTAGCCTAACGATCTGGTTCATCTCTAACCGCCTCAATAAACTTGTTGAAGGCGTAGCCAGTCAAATTGCAATGCCTTGGTATGGCTGGATTATTTTGGCATGCATTCCGTTATTAATGGGCTTATTATCTATATTTATAGCACGTTGGACGGTTCGCCGTGCTATGAGGAAAATCTTATGACGAATTTTCAGTGAAATATAATGTTTAAACGCCTAATCGCCTTTATCATATTAATCTATATTATGGGGTTTGCTTGGTTTGCTCTATCATTACCGCAAAGCTCAAATGAATCGGCCGATGCGGTTGTGGTGCTAACGGGTGGTGCTAATCGTATTGACCGAGCTT
The DNA here is from genome assembly GCA_937944295.1 of uncultured Sphingorhabdus sp. GTDB lineage: Bacteria > Pseudomonadota > Alphaproteobacteria > Sphingomonadales > Sphingomonadaceae > Sphingorhabdus_B. The sequence goes on along the minus strand of CALDZL010000142.1, from coordinate 56,850 downwards.
TGGCGTTATTGGAGGGTGAAAAAGTCAAGAAAATGCTGATCTCGGGCGTTGATAAAGATGTAAAACCCAAAGAATTAGCCGCTGAATATGGGCGTGATGAAGAATTATTTTCATGCTGTATTGATTTAGGATTCCGAAGCGTAGATACGCGCTCCAATGCTCTAGAAACTGCGCGCTGGGCAGCACGCCATAAGGTAAAATCCCTGTTGCTGGTAACGCATGATTGGCATATGCGCCGTGCAAGGTTAGAATTAGATCAGGCCGTGGATAGAGATGTAGGCATCATAAATGATGCGGTAAGAACAGAACCGAGTTTGAAAATCTTATTCAAAGAGTATAATAAATATATTTTACGACAAATAGTGGCTTGGATAGGGATATGAAAATAGCCATCACATTTTTAACATTTATTCGTAGTTTATTATTCACCACCTTTTTTTATATCGGTTCAACCTTCATCATTATTTTAGGGGTACCAGTAGCTTATTTCTCAACGCGCGGGTTACGCCGCATTGCGCGTAGTTGGAGTCAATATCACTATTTATGCGCACGTATATTTTTAGGTATAAATGTAGTGATTAAAGGCAAATTCCGTAACGAAACATTACTCTATGTTTTCAAGCATGAGAGTATGTTTGAGACCATAGATACATTACGTATATTAAAAGACCCTATTGTTATTGCAAAAAAAGAATTGTTGAGCATTCCAGTGTGGGGGTGGATGGCAACGCGCCATGGTCTATTAGGGGTCGACCGAGAAGCTGGTGCAAAATCAATGCGTGAGATTATGCGGCAAGCCAATCGTGCTATCGAAGAAGGTCGGCCGATTGTAATTTTCCCAGAAGGTACACGTATAGAGCGCGGGCAGCGGCCTTTATTACAAAGCGGCTTTGCTGGTATTTATCGGATATTTAATATTGTTGCTATCCCCGTGGCTTTGAATAGCGGCAGAGTGGCGCCAAAGAATAGCTTTTTGAAACGCTCTGGTACGATAACATATTTAATCGGCGATGAGCTGCAACCAGGCATTCCAAAAGAAGAAATTCGTACGCTCGTTCATGAGGCAATTAATATGCTCAATCAATAAAGGCTTATATGACTATCAATGCTTACGTCCAAAATCGGGGGCTTCATCATCTTGGCCTTGTTCAACAATAGAACGCCTTATATCGCGCGTGCGTGAAAATAGAGCCTCTAATTCATCGCCTTTTTCATAACGGATGGCCCGCTGAAGCGCGGTTAAATCCTCGGAGAAACGTTGCAGCATTTCCAGAACTGCTTCTTTATTGGATAAAAAAATATCGCGCCACATAACGGGATTAGAGGCGGCGATTCGGGTGAAATCGCGAAAACCTCCAGCGCTATATTTTATTACCTCGCTTTGTGTAACCTCTTCTAAATCATTGGCTGTACCCACGATTGTATAGGCAATAAGATGCGGTAAATGACTGGTTACTGCAAGCACCATATCATGATGGCAAGCGTCCATAATTTCCACATTAGCACCGATAGTTTGCCAAAATTGGGTCAGTTTTTCAACGGCTATGATTGGGGCATCATCGGGCGGCGTTAATATGCACCAACGGCCAGCAAATAATGTTGCAAAGCCCGCATCTGGACCGCTTTCTTCTGTGCCTGCCACAGGATGAGCTGGGATGATGATATGCGGTAAAATATTACGCAACGCTTTATAAACGCTCTGTTTACAAGAACCAACATCACTAATAATTACTTCTGCGGGTAAAAATTCAGCAATTTCAGACGCGACATTACCCATCGCACCAACGGGTACGCATAATATGACCAAATCGGCGTTTTGAACTGCCTCAGCAGGGTTGTCAGCGACATGAGAACATAGATTAATTTCAGCCGCGCGCTTGCAAACATCGGGATTTGCATCATAACCGCTTACTTTACCAAGCCCGCTCTGAATTATGGCTCTCGATAGCGATGAGCCAATTAACCCAAGGCCAATAATCGAAATATTCTCAAAGCTCATTATATAGTACCATTAGCCTCTAGGATAGAGCGCAATGCATCCATAAAACCTTGATTTTCTTCTTCTGTTCCAATAGTGATACGTAATCCATTGGTAAGTCCTTGGCTAGGCAAATGCCGTACAATATAGCCTGCTTCCATCAGTGCTTGATTGACCGATGTAGCATTTAAGCGATCATTACGGTCAGCAAAAATAACCATGATGAAATTACCCGCTGATGGAATAGCGGTTAAACCATAATTGCTCAGGCTCTCTAACTCTTGCATCATCCAGTCGCGCCACTTTATATTATACGCGCGGCTGTCGGTAACAAATTGTTGATCTTTGAGTGCTGCTATCGCAGCGGCTTGACCAATAGTTGTTACATTAAATGGTCCACGAATACGGTTGATCGTATCAATAATATCGGTATGGCCATAGGCCCAACCAATCCGCTCTGCTGCCAATCCATATATTTTTGAGAATGTGCGTGTGATGAGGACATTATCATGTTCTCGAGCAAGATTAAAAGCTTGCGGCCCATCATCATCCATATATTCACCATAGGCTTGGTCGAGCACGAAAAGGCAATTTTTGGGTAAAGCTGCCTGCAACCGCTCAATCTCGCTTTGCGCCGTTAATGTGCCCGTAGGATTGTTGGGGTTAGCCAGAAATACAAGCCTTGTTTTATCCGTAACCAAATCTAATATGGCATCTACGTCAGTGCCATAATCTATGTCGGTTGCAATAATAGGCGTTGCGCCCACTTTACGCGTTGCAATTTCATAGACGGCAAAACCATAACGCACATGAATAATTTCATCCCCCTGTCCTGCATAGCCTTGAGCGGCGAGATTGAGCAATTCATCTGAACCCGTGCCGCATACAATCAAATCACTTTCTAAACCATAATGATCGGCCAGAGCCTCACGCAAATCATGAGCAGCAGGATTAGGGTAGCGGGCGAAATTTGCGCGCTCCTTTGCAGCGGCCTCGCTTGCATCTTTGCTGCATCCTAATGGGTTTTCATTAGCGGATAATTTAGCCATTGGTTTTGCGCCGCCTGCTTTTCCAGGAATATAGGCATGAATCTCAGAAATATAGGGTTTGGGTGTTAATTTGCTCATAAAGGCGCTTTATACGCCTTAGATGCGATTGCCAATAAACGATTTATCTATTGTCTATAATTATAGCGATGATATGCCATAGCGCATGAATCAAGACGAACGCTATGGGTTAGACAAGAATGTCCGTTTATTGGGTCCGCTGACATTAGACAGCGGAGCTAAATTTGCGCCTATTGAATGTGCCTATGAAACCTATGGAACGCTTAACAGTGATAAAAACAACGCGATACTCATATGTCATGGTTTAACAGGAGACCAATATGCAGCATCTACCCATCCTGTAACAGGAAAAGAGGGTTGGTGGTTAAATGTTATCGGTGAGGGTAAGCCAATAGATCCTCGTCATAATTTTATCATCAGTATCAATGTGATTGGAAGCTGTCTTGGTTCATCGGGTCCATCAAGTGTCGATCCGTCCACAGAAAAGCCTTATGGTATGAAATTTCCTGTCATTACCATCGCAGATATGGTGCGAGCCCAAGCAATTTTACTCGACCATTTAGGAATAAAGACGTTAGCGGCTGTAATCGGTGGTTCTATGGGCGGCATGCAAACATTAAGCTGGGCCGCACAATTTCCTGAGCGCGTGAAATCTGCTATTATCATTGCATCGGCAGCACGCCAATCAGCACAAAATATTGCGTTCCATGAAGTCGGCAGGCAATCCATTATGGCTGACCCTCGATGGAATAAAGGCGCTTATTATGATGGTGACGCACCAACATCGGGCCTAGCGGTTGCGCGTATGGCTGCACATATTACTTATCTCTCTGAAACAGGTCTAACCCAAAAATTTGGTCGCCGCCTGCAAGATAGAGACGAAAAAAGTTTCGGTTTTGATGCTGATTTTCAAATTGAGAGTTATTTACGCCATCAGGGCATTAGCTTCGTTGATCGCTTTGATGCCAACAGCTATCTCTATATTACGCGGGCTATGGATTATTTTGATTTGGCCGATGATTATGGCGGTACATTGGCCAATGCGTTTAAAGACACTCAAACGCGTTTTTGTGTGATCAGTTTTGACAGCGATTGGCTCTACCCAACATCGGAATCACGGCGCATTGTCCATGCGATTAATGCAGCTGGTGGCAATGTCAGCTTTGTTGAACTCAAATCCCCCTTTGGCCACGATAGCTTTTTATTGCCTGCTCCTGAAATGAATGAAATCATCAATGGTTTTTTAAAGGCTGCACCATGAATAAATCTGATTATAAGTTGCGCCCTGATCTAGCAATTATTGCTAATAATATAGAACAAGACTCTAGGGTCCTGGATGTAGGTTGCGGTGACGGTGCGCTAATGGCTGCTTTACGCGATCAAAAAAATACAGATGCTCGTGGGATAGAGATTGATCCCGCCAATGTATCTGCGGCAGTATCACGCGGCCTATCAGTAGTACAAGGCGATGCTGATACAGATTTATCAGAATATCCCGATAAAAGTTTTGATTATGCAATATTGAGCCAAACTCTACAAACCACACATAGACCCGATAGAGTCATTGATAATTTATTGCGGATTGGGAGATATGCTTTTGTCTCCTTCCCCAATTTCGCTCATTGGCAGGTGCGTCTCTCACTTAGTTTCGGTGGAAGAATGCCTGTAACACGGCTTATCCCTGAAAAATGGTACGATACTCCCAATATTCACCACGTAACTATTGATGATTTTCGAGCAATTGTACGCGAAAGGCAATGGATTCAAGAAAATCAATGGTTCTTAAGCGGGGATAAACAGACTTCAAAAGCTGGCGCTAATATATTAGCAGAACATGCGGTATTTCTGCTTAGAAAAGATTAGAACAAAATATATCTATTAATTAAGCTTGTTGCCTGTAGTGGATGACGCGTTTTCAGCAGATGGCTGGCTTTCTTTTACTATTCCAGCCTGCGGAATAACGGGTTCGATAGTTAATATATTGGAAGGGATAGAGATTGCCGTTTTTTCGATAGCATCTAATGCTTTTTGAACACGATCATAACGCTTGGCCAATGCAATCCAATCGCGAGCACTATTGGCTCCTGGCATTTTCTCCATCTCCAATATTGCAGTTTTTATATCTCGGCTAGTCAGAGCCGTTTTAATACGTGCCAATCTACGATCTGCTTGAGGCGGCTGAGACCCTTCTTTTCTAACAACAAATAATTCACCCATTTCTTTTTTAATTATACCCCAAGCAGTAGCATCGCTGCTTGGGGTCAATAATATATCAGATGCTATTTCCAATTGATTTTGCAATGTTGCTAATCGCACAGGATTGTTGCCTGCATCAATAATGGCCCTAATATCATCTGGATTACTGTTGCTGAATTTTAAACGAAGTTCATTTTCAATATAACCCAATGCACTGCCGCTATCTATTGCGCGTCGCGCAGAAAATGCAATTAACATTGACTCCGTTCTGCTTACATTGCCTGATATTTGCTGGGCCTGAAGCTTGGTAGGAGACAAACGGCCCTCCAGACTATCCACCAGGTCATTAACAGATTGATTATTGTTATCAGTATTTTGTTCTTCAATATTTTGTGATTGTTGAACAGATTGATTGTTAGATTTAGCAGCAACTGCAGTCTCATTTGCATTGGGAACAGTATCACGATCCATAATAATTGCTGCATTACTATTATCTGTTTGAAACAAATTATATTTCGTAATTGCCCAGCCCGCAGAGATAGTCCCACCGATAAAGGCTATCAATAATAATATGATGATAGTGCGAAACTTTACACCGCCACTGGGCGCAGATTTAATATGTTCATAATTACCGCTCATGAAAACATTGTAATCGCAAAATGACTATGCGCCAAGCACTTCTGTTATTTCTTCTATCATAGCCCGATCATTAGCACTGGGACTGATAATGATTTTCTTCCATGCGCTATTACTTTGGCAAATAGCCTCTCCTATAGCTGGCGCCAGTGCTGCAGCATAATGTACAACTTTATCAAAGATATAACCCCGATTCGTCATTTGGATTATATAATCATCAAATATTTGTACAGCTCTAGCTGAGTGAAAAGCAAAAATATATGGTTTCTCATTATCGCTATTACCATTACGCAAAAGACATTTTAATTTCACATGCATAGGCAATGCAATCGCTTCATACACTGTGATAGTATGAATATTGATATGCTGATCAGCAATATGGACATAGTCACGCCCCACTAGACGTAATATATTTTTAGCCCCATATTGGCTAATCATTGGCCATAATGTTTTTGCCCCACCTTTACCCATAGCAGCAATAGTGAAACCCATATCTCTGGCAAGTTTAGCAGTGGCTCTGCCAACAGCAAATAGAGGCAAATGCTTATATTGGCCTATTGCCTCTCCACCATAACGGAGCGCATTGGCACTAGTAATCATGATAGCATCAAAATCTTGGGCTGGCGGATTCCTCCATGGCAAAGACATGATTTCAGTTGCAGGGGCTATTATAGGGTCAAAACCTTTTTCACGGGCTATTATGGCGCTTTGTTCAGCCCCTTCTTTGGGGCGTAATAGGATTAATTTTGTCATATCTCAAAATATTGGCGCAGTGCAAGGCTTGCGCGGTCTAATAAAGTTTTGGCTAACGTATGGGCCGCTGCGGCGCAATCCTCATCATTACATAATATATTACCACTTTCTTGATCGCTACCATCAGGCGATAATATTTGACCACGCAAATAGATTTGCCCTCCTTTACGCACCGCAAGCGCCGCTATGGGGGAATGGCAATCACCGCTCAAACATTCTAAAAAAGCACGTTCCATGTTGACACATATCATAGTATCATTATCGCTGATGGTAGAAACAAATTCTTTTAAGTCACTGCGGGACCTAAGGCATTCAATACCAATTGCACCTTGTGATGCGGCGGGCAGCATATTGTCTATCACCTCTCCTAAATCACCCATACCTAGACGTTCCAACCCTACAGCGGCCAATAATGTAGCATCAAACTCGCCAGCTTTAAGTTTACCCAAACGCGTAGCCACATTTCCGCGAATAGATTCGCAAATTAAATCAGGGCGCATAGCAAGTAATTGAGCCTGTCGGCGAGGGCTAGATGTACCCACACGTGCCTTATGTTTCAGATTTTGAATCGATGATGCACCAATAATCTTGTCCGATATATCACCGCGCGGCAGCATAGCAGCAATTGAAAATTCATCAGACCTGATGGTTTCCACATCTTTCATCGAGTGAACGGCAAGATCAATTTTATCTTCGATTAAGGCTCGTTCTAATTCTTTGGTCCAAAGCGCCTTTCCGCCAATATCCGCCAGAGGGCGATCGGTAATTTTATCACCGCTGGCAACCATAGGGACTATGGTTATTGAACCTTCAGACAATCGATAATGCGCAATTAACTGCGCCTGTACCATACGGGTTTGAACCATGGCCAATGGTGATTTACGCGTTCCAATACGCAAGGGGTTGGTGGCGGTAAAATTGCTGATAGCTTGAATCTGATTCATCACACTTGTTCATAGCGCAGCATGGCCCTATGGGAAACTATTATGACATTAATTTTAGGAATTGAATCCAGTTGTGACGAAACTGCTGCATCCTTAGTACGCGATGATCGCACTATTGTTGCGCATGCACTGGCAGGGCAAGAAGAGAGGCACCGTCCTTTTGGCGGAGTGGTTCCTGAAATTGCGGCGCGCGCGCATACAGAATATGCAGCACCACTCGTTCGACAAGTGATGGACGAAGCGCAAATAAAGGCGAATGATATTGATGCCATTGCAGCAACGGCTGGCCCTGGTCTTATTGGTGGTGTAATGGTCGGGCTAGTGACAGGCAAAGCTCTGGCAATGGCATGGAATAAGCCTTTGATTGCGGTTAATCATTTAGAGGGGCATGCTCTCTCGCCACGCCTTACCGATAATAGCGTTGAATTTCCCTATTTATTACTATTGGTTTCTGGTGGACATAGCCAATTGCTACGCGTTAATGGGGTAGGTGATTATGACCGTTTAGCCACCACTATTGATGATGCAGCGGGTGAAGCATTTGATAAGAGCGCCAAAATATTGGGACTTGGCTTTCCGGGAGGACCAGCGGTTGAGGAATCGGCTAAGCTTGGTGATGCTGCTAAGGTCGACTTACCAAGGCCATTATTGGGTTCAAAAGAACCGCATTTCTCCTTTGCTGGACTCAAAAGCGCAGTGGTACGTGCGCATGAGAGCAATCGTTATGAAGTGCAAGATATAGCAGCCTCTTTTCAGAGTGCCGTAGTTGATTGTTTGGAAGATCGAATCGAATATAGCCTGGCGCGTATTGCACCAATTAGCACAATGGTTGTAGCAGGCGGAGTTGCTTCTAATAGCGCCATACAGCAGATGTTATTAAAACTGACTCAGCGCCATAATATGCGCTTTACAGCACCGCCGCCTTGGTTATGCACGGATAATGCCGCAATGATCGCATGGGCAGGTGTTGAGCGATTCAAAGCAGGGCTAACCGATAGTTTGGATTTTACGGCAAGACCGCGTTGGCCGCTCGACAATGATGCTGAACCAGCACGCGGAGCTGGAGTAAAGGCATGAGCGATACGATAAAAACAGCAGTGATTGGAGGCGGTGCATGGGGGACGGCACTGGCTATGATGCTGTCACAAAATCATGATGATGTATTGCTATACGCGCGCGAAAAAGAAGTGGTTGATGATATAAACCATAATCACCGCAATGATATATTTTTGCCCAATAGCCCATTATCTCCTACAATATATGCAACGCAAAATATCACCAAATTACGGGATCACAATATCATATTGATTGTAGCGCCAGCGCAGCATGTACGCGCTACATTAAAAGCGCTTATGCCAAGCAAAGCGGCTCTAATATTATGCGCCAAAGGAATAGAAGCACAAAGTCAAAAACTATTGTGCGAAGTAGCAGCAGAAATTTGCCCTGACAATGATATTGCAGTGCTTTCTGGGCCGACTTTTGCGCATGAGGTTGCCGCCAATAAACCAGGGGCGGTAACATTTGCTTGCGATAACTTTATACTGGGTAAAAAATTAATAAAGGCTATAGCGACTGCATCTTTTCGTCCCTATTACAGCGATGATGTAATAGGGGCTGAAATTGGCGGTGCAGTTAAAAATGTATTGGCAATTGGATGCGGCGTTGTTGAGGGTGCGGGGCTAGGCTTAAATGCGCGCGCCGCATTAATTGCTCGTGGTTATGCTGAAATGTTGCGTTTTGGCCTTGCCAAAGGCGCACGCGCCGAGACTATGGCGGGATTAAGCGGACTTGGCGATTTGGTATTGACTTGCAGCAGCGAAAATTCGCGTAATTTTGCTTTGGGGGTTGGCCTTGGGCAAGGGCAATCAGCAAAAGACTTGCTTAGCAATAGGCTCAGCGTAGCGGAAGGTGCACAAACAGCCCCTGTTTTACAGAGATCGGCCCAATCGCTGGGCGTTGATATGCCTATAGTAGATGCGGTTTGTGCTTTATTATCTGATAAATCCAACGTTGCAGATGTAATGAAAGCACTTCTTTCAAGGCCATTGAGAGCAGAATGATTTATTTTTATAATATCTGGCATCAATAGTCATAATAACTATCTAATATTTTAAATATCAGATAATAGGATAAAATGTTTAGGTTTAAGAATAATCAAGAGGGTAGAGGATAATTTGAACGCTAAGGCTCAAGATACACAAGAGCAGTCTAGTGATGAAATAGCTGCTCTTGCAAAAGGTGGGAAAACCAATGTATTCGGTTTTATCCTCCGTCTAGCAGCACGTGTTCCATTTTTATTCATAATTGGTTGGCTCTACAGCAAAGAAGATGTCGGGCGTTTTGCTTATGCTATATTAGTGGTTGAATTTACAGCTCAGTTGTCGGCTATTGGTTTGCGGCGTGGTTTAGCAGAATTATTATCTAATGATAACAGAGAACCAGCAAATGTAATTGTCGATGGTTTGCTCCTGGGACTATTGGCATCATCAATAGGCGTAATAATATTAATCACTTTTCCACAGATCATGTTCCAAAATAGTCAAGTGAATGGGATGGATCGATTTTTTCCACTAATTATTTTTGTGATTGTCAGTACAGAAATATCACTGGCAGCTTTAGCCTATAAATTTGACGTTGCTTCTGCTGTTCGTGCGCGTGCAGTCGTAGAGCCTTGGATGTTATGCATATCAGCTTTAATACTATTTTATATTGTACCACGCGATGGTTTGATCATAGCCTATCTTATTGCCATGACCTCAGCTTTAATTGCAGCGCTTATCCCACTCTATCGCCGCTATGGCTTACCACAAAAATGGCGTCTAAACCCGTTAAAATTATGGCAAACAGCACGCCGTAATGCACCATTGGCTCTAACCGATGCAATAGAATGGGGCAGCCGCCGCATGGATTTGGCAATATTAGGATTATTCGTATCTCCCAGCATTGTTGGTACATATTATATATTACAGCAAATCGCGAGTATCCCACAAAAATTAAAAACCAGTTTTGACCCAATTTTGGGACCTGTTATCACACGCTGTATTAAGGAAAAACGCTATAAAGATATTGCCAAACAAGTTGGGCAGGTAGGATTTTGGATCATTGCATTTCAAACCGCCCTAGCACTTGGTTTTGGTATAACGGGCGAGTCTGTATTACCCGTAGTGGGCGACTCTAATATCGAAGATGGTCTGCTTATATCTGGCTTTGCTCTGGCACTGATATTCTTATTGATAGCAGAAGTAGTAGCGGCAACCGCCGTTGTGAGCGAATCCGCCCTCATCTATATGGCTCGGCACCGTAATTTGATAATCTCTCTATCGGTACTCGCCTTACAAGCTGCTTTGAGTTTTCTATTCATATATTTAGTGGATTTTTGGGGTATAGCCGCGCCAGAGAATAATCTCTATTATGCTGCATCAGTGGCTATGGCTTTGGCAATATCACTGGCGGTTTCATCCTTTGTAAAACTGCATTTCTTGGAAAGGCTGCTCCATACGCCAATTCAAATATTCAGGCCCGCACTGTTTTGGGGTATAGTCGTGACGATAATTGTTGGGCAATTTGTTACAAGAACACCAACTTGGTTCGAACTATCCTTCGGCGAAGTAATTATCTTAGGCGTCTATGGTTTCATCATTTGGACACGCGGTTTCGGCCCTGAAGACCGCGTATTATTTAAGCGGAATAAAAAAATAGCTGTGCAAGGTGAAGTTACTAATCCAGCCCAATAATTCCATTTACAGCGACATTTCAACCATTGCTGAAATATCTGCAAGCGGCCTTGCGCCAAAATGAGATATGATCTCGCCTGCGCAGATACTGCCGATTAGCAAGGATTGTTCTATGCTTTTATCTTGGCTAATCCCTGATAGGAAACCAGCCGCAAATAAATCACCTGCTCCTGTTGTATCAACCAAATTATCGACGGGCTGTGCAGTCACTGCGCTACGAACACCGTCTTTAACCGCAATTGCGCCTTTCTCACCGCGTGTTACCACCAAAATTTCAGTTTTAGAGGCAATCATATTGACGCTCTCATCAAAATCATCATCTTGCGTAAGCGAGCATATCTCTACATCATTGGCGAATAATATATCGATTAAGCCCTCGTGCAAAAGTGCGTTAAAATCATCGCGATAGCGATCAATCACGAAAGCATCAGAAAGCGTCAAAGCAACGCGGTTGCCTGCTCCTTTGGCATAATCAATAGCACGGCGCATAGCAGCACGCGGTTCGGCAGGGTCCCATAAATAGCCTTCTAAATAGAGTATTTTGGCAGATTCGATCATTTTTTGGTCAATCGCATCAGCAGGTAGATATTGTGCCGCACCCAAAAATGTATTCATTGTTCGCTGGGCATCGGGCGTCACAAAGATAAGGCAACGTGCTGTCGAAGGGTCCTCACCACGCTTTGAACAGTCAAAATCTATCCCTACTTTTTGCATATCACGTGCAAATGATGCACCCAATTCATCATCAGCGACTTGACCTATAAAGGCACAATTTTGTCCCAATTGTGCGAGGCCTGCTAATGTATTGGCTGCACTGCCGCCGCCTGTTTCTGTGGCTTGACCCATAAGCTGATAGAGCGTTTCTGCTTGACCTTGGTCAATCAATTGCATTGAGCCTTTGGAAAAGCCTTGTTCAGCGATAAAAGCATCATCACACTCTGTAATAACATCAACTATCGCATTTCCAATTGCTAATACGTCATATTGGGCCATATTTAATCCTTAAAAACATAATCTATGCGCCCCATTATCCTCTCATATGCTGAGACGCAAGGCGAGATTATAAAAGAATTCAAACTCATATTCGGTTCACTTTTTCGACAAATGGTTATAACTTACTGATAAAATCATAATTTATATCTTGACGTGACTTATATACATAATACAGTCAATGTATGATTAAATCAATATTTCTATCGATATCTGCCCTCAATAATAAAACTGTGCAGCACATATTGGTAAAGTCTATAATGCTTACCATTGCTGTTCTAATAGCTCTGGCATTGGCATTATTTCTTAGTGGTGATTATTTATTATCGCAATGGGGCTGGGGCATGGATATTGGAACATGGTCTTATCTTATGAGTGTGATAATAGGATCACTTATATCATGGTTTTTCTTTCGCAGCATCGCTATTTTAATCTTATGGATATTTGCCGATGATATTGTCGAAGCAATAGAGTGGGAATATTATAGTCATAGCGCGCTCACTGCAACTAAGCCAAGCTGGATTACAAGCTTAGCAATAGGCTTACGCTCTTTGCTGCGTGCCATTGTCTATAATCTCTTAGCATTGCCGCTCTACCTCATTGCTCTATTCTCAATATTGGGTACTCCAATTATATTTTTATGCATTAATGGTCTATTATTGGGCAAGGAACTAGAAGAAATGATAGCGCTGCGCCATCAATCACCGCTTAAATCAACTAATAGCTGGTCGATGGGAAAGTTTGAACGTTTTGCATTGGGCTTTATTATGAATGCTGCGATGATGATTCCTTTGGTGAATTTTTTTATTCCTGTTATTGGGGTCGCAGCAGCCACGCACGTGATGCACCGTCCCAAAAAATAATAGGCAAATATTTTTAAATTAGCTAGAGCCTAGCCTGATAGATTAAGGTTGATAGAAATATGCAAAGATTAAGAGTACAGCCTGTAATGATAGCCTTAAGCGCATTTACAATATCAGCTTGTACAGCCGACGTTACAAGGACAACCGCCCCGCGTATTACCACGATTAATGCACCTTCTGCACCTGTTCCTCAGGCTGTAACAGGGCTGGAGACCGTTTTAGGACTGAATATTACTCAACTTAAACGAAAATTTGGTATTCCACGTTTAGATGTTCGCGAAGCAAATGGTCGTAAATTACAATTTAGTGGCAAAGCATGTATCATAGATGTCTATCTCTATGCAGATGAAGGTCGTCCAGCTACTATAGAAAATGAAGTAGTAACTCATGTCGATGCGCGCCGTAGTGATGGAGCAGAGGTTGACCGTGCGTCATGTGTTAATGCTTTGTCACGATAATCTATGTATTTAATGTTGGGCAAATAGAATCCCATTCATTGCGAACATTTTTATCTGTTTCATGCATGTAGCGCCAAGACCTCTCTGACTTATAACGGGGTTCATCAAGCATTTTAAGCGCCCAAATAGCGGCACCGCGCACAATGTCACTCCTATCATCCAATAGGTCAACTATTGCCGAGACAAGTGTAATATCATTGCTGTTACCCGCTGCAATCAATGCATTACGAATAATCTTGTTGCGGCCAGTGCGCTTAATCGGTGAACCTGAAAATATGGCACGAAATTTAATATCATCAAGTCGTAATAGATCAGCAAGCTCAGGCGCTTCTAATTCAGCGCGCGGGAAAAAAGCTTTATTGGTTGCAGCACTATCGGCAAATTTATTCCAAGGGCATATTGCTAAACAATCATCACAGCCATATATGTGATTGCCTACAGCTTTTCTGTATTTAAGAGCAATTGGGCCTTTATTTTCAATCGTCATCCAAGAAATACAGGCTCTAGCATCAAGTGCATAAGGTTTATCGAGCGCATTGGTGGGACAAATTTTTGAACAAGCAGTGCAAGACCCACAATGATCGTGCAAAGGCTTGGATGGCTCTAATTTCGCACTCGTATATATAGCAGCAAGAAACATCCAATTACCATGCGACTTGCTAACGATATTGCTATGTTTACCACGCCAACCAATACCGCTATTAGCAGCAAGAGCTTTCTCCATTACGGGCGCTGTATCAACAAAAACTTTTACCTGTTCGCCACTCTCTTCAACAATCCAACGAGCCAGTCTTTTGAGCGCTTTTTTGACAATATCGTGATAATCTTTGCCGCGTGCATATACAGATATGCGACCATTAGATGTATACTCTTCAAGCAAAAATGGATCGGATACAGGTGCATAACTCATCCCTAATATTATAACAGATTGAGCATCGTTCCATAATATTTTTGGGTTAGTGCGTTGTTCGATACGATTTTCCATCCAAATCATATCGCCATGTTGGCCATCATCTATCCATTGGCGAAACCGTGCTTGTGTTTTTGGGCTTAGAATTGCTGGCGCAATTCCGATATCACAAAAACCCTCTCTTATGGCTTGTTTTTTGATGGCTTCAGATGTTAAAATTTTTTTCTCTATCAATATTTGTTACATTTTTAATATAGCGTAAAGGCTATCATTTCGATAGATATATTATTATTTTCAATTGTTAACTATATTTGCCTTGTTTCTATTTACATCCACACCGTATATGGCCACTGAAACGCAACAGGGCCATTTATATTCTACATCAAATATTGTCGAGTAGAGAGAAGTAGGACAAATATCATTATGAATGCAATCGAAGCACGCGGATTGGTAAAAATCTTTGATGGATTTCGAGCCGTTGATAATATTGATTTATTGATCCCTGAGGGCAGCATATATGGTATATTAGGCCCCAATGGTGCAGGTAAAACCACCATGCTGCGCACATTACTGGGTATAATTGACCCTGATGAAGGTGAGCGCACATTATTGGGAAGCAATGATCCATTATCGCAGTCTCCTTTTGTTGGATATTTACCAGAAGAGCGTGGGCTTTATCAATCAATGAAAGCAGTTGATACGATTGCATTCATGGGCGCTTTGCGTGGCATGCCGCTCAATGACGGGCGTGAAAAAGGTAGGATATTACTAGAACAAGCGGGCCTGGCCCATGCAACCGACATGCAAATCAAACAACTGTCCAAAGGTATGGCACAAACGGTACAATTAATGGGTACGATTGTACATAGTCCTAAATTGATTGTGCTCGATGAACCTTTTTCGGGATTGGATGCTCTAAACCAGGCAAAGTTAGAACGGCTCATCCGCGAGCAAGCTGCCAATGGTGTAACCGTCATTTTTTCAACCCATGTCATCGCTCATGCAGAGCGATTGTGTGAGAATATTGCTATTGTTGCAAATGGTAAAATTAGCTTTGATGGTTTAGTAGAAACGGCAAGGGATAGATTAAGGCCGCAAGTACATTTAGAAACTGAAGCATTGGATGGTTCGTGGCGCAAAGCTCTGCCCGATGGCACAGAGGCCGAAGGAAATTGGTGGCATTTTGAACTGCCAGAAACAGGCGTTGAACCTTTATTAGAAGCTCTGATAGAAGGCAAAGCAGGGATTAAATCTCTATCGATTGAGCGCCCCGGATTGCATGATGCCTTTGTATCGATAGCAGGTGAAGCGGTAGCTGCCGCGATGGATGAAGAAATCAGCGCAGGAGAATTGCTATGAAAGAGACATTGAGAGCAGCTTTTGTCATTGGTCGGCGTGATTTTACAGCAATTATATTTTCAAAGGCATTCTTTTTCTTTTTATTAGGTCCATTATTTCCACTCGTTGTAGCATTAATTGCTGGTAATCTTGGCAAGGAATTGGCTGAGAACCGAGACACACCTGTAATTGGGGTGATGATGGATGAACAACAAGCAGATCAGCTGATTAAAGCCCGTGAGACATTATCTAAGCAAATGGGACCTAATTATTTTGCAGAAATAAAGTTGGTTGATATTGATAATTATGATGCATTGCCGGATCCACAATCTTTGCTTACCAACAGCGATATCAATTATGCGGTTATTTTAAGCGGTTCGCTGGAAAAACCTATTTTGACGGGAACCGAGAATAGTCTGCGTCAGTTAAATGCTAGCGTTGCTCTATTATCTGGTTATGCCAGCAATGCACAATCCACAAATTTGCCCGCAGTACAGACCAATCGCGTTAAAAGCAGCGCCAATCGGGTGAAGGATTTACGTCAGACAACAGGGCAGGCAGGAATGATTATTTTATTCATGCTGACCACATTGCTCGCGGGTATGGTATTATCCAATTTGGTTGAAGAAAAATCAAACAAAATCATTGAAATTTTAGCAGCGTCCATCCCTATGGATGCGGTTTTTATTGGTAAAATATTTGCAATGTTAGTGATGGCTTTTGTCGGTATTATTGTATGGTCTACCATGGCATATATTGGTGTTAGCATCTGGGGTACGGGTATCCCAAATCTGCCTACTCCCGCCGTCGGATGGCCAATATTTCTAATATTGGGCGTCATATATTTCTCTATGTCCTATCTGATGCTTGCATCCTTATTTCTGGGCATAGGGGCAATGGCAGCTACCGTCCGCGAAGTACAAACTCTCTCTATGCCCGCAACCATGTTACAAATGGTGGTGTTTTTCATAGCGATATTTGGTGCAAATAAATTGGGTGAACCGATTGAAATGTTTGCATCTATCTTCCCATTTAGCTCCCCTCTCGCTATGTTATCGCGCGCCGCGCAAGTGGATATATTATGGCATCATGGCATAGCGATTATCGGCCAAGCTTTCTTTGCCATATTAATATTACGTATTGGTGTCACCATGTTCCGCCGTAATGTCATGAAATCGGGCAGCGGCAATAAAAAGAAGCACAAATTTTTTGGACTATTAGCGCGCAACGCATAATATTTTTGCAAATTCAGCCCGAAAAAATGGGACCGCTTAAGATTGAATAGTCTCAACAGGTGGCAAATAATATGTGAAAAGATAAAAATACCGAGGTCTTCCGCGTTGAGTCTACATCGGTAGAGGCAGTTTATCTTCGTCTGCTAAGACCTTGGAACTTTGCCAAATTATGTGGCGCACTCTGTTAAAATAGAATGCCTTAATGGGATAGATTCAGCATATGATATGATTTTTGACTATGATAAAGAAGGCAAGGTGATTGGCATTAAATTGCTACTATAACTGCTTTTAGTAAATATACACAATTGGCTTCATATATAAAGAGACGATCCGGTGCGTCAGACCAGTCATAAGATTATTTGAACCTCATTTTGAGTTTTTACTACAGTTGCGTATCGCAACCTATTATTGACATTGGTGTAAATATGGTCATTCTGCTTAATTGAGGAGATTCACTATGGCTACACAATTGGAAGTGCGCGGGCATCAAACGCCAAAACATTGGGACGTTAGCAAACCCGAGATATATACCGAAGATCGCTGGGGTCCTATATTCAAAGAAATGCGAGAGACTGCACCGATAAATTTTGTCCAAGATTCGCATCTTGGTGATTATTGGAACGTGACAACGCCAAAAGCTATTCAGCATGTCGAAGCATTACCTGATATATTTTCATCCAGCTATCAACATGGCGGCATCACTCTTTTACCTGATCTAAAAGAGACGTTACCTGATGGGACACCTTTTATTTTGCCCATGTTCATTGCTATGGATAGGCCAGAACATACCGCTGAAAGACGCGTAATTGCCCCTGCTTTTACGCCTGCTGAAATGACACGTATGAGCGATGATATTCGGGTGCGCACGGCTGAAGTGCTGGATAGCCTGCCCATCGGAGAAAGCTTTGATTGGGTCGACAAAGTATCGATAGAACTTACCACGCAAATGCTTGCTATTCTATTTGATTTTCCTTGGGAAGATCGGCGTAAATTGACATTATGGTCGGATTGGGCGGGCGATGTGGAACTGGCAATGGATGATAGCAAACGTTCCGAACGTATGGCCATGATGCTCGAAATGGGGGCTTATTTCCAAAATCTCTGGGATGAACGCCTCAAAAAAGGGGAAGCACCCGATTTGATATCGCGCATGGTGCATAGTGGTATGCGCGATATGACCCATTTGGAATATATCGGCAATTTAATATTATTGATCGTCGGAGGTAACGACACCACCAGAAACAGTATGTCGGGCTATGTTTATGGATTAAACCAATTTCCCGATGAACGCGAAAAATTAGAGCGAAAACCTGAACTCATCCCTAATGCTGTGAGCGAAATTATCCGTTGGCAAACACCATTGGCACATATGCGCCGCACCGCATTGCAAGACTATGATCTATTTGGACAACAAATATGCGAGGGCGACAAATTGGGCCTATGGTATTTGTCGGCTAATCGCGATGAAAGCGTGTTTGAAAATCCAGATAAGCTCATTGTGGATCGTGAGAATGCGCGCCGCCATCTATCCTTTGGCTATGGCATTCACCGCTGTGTTGGCGCACGTTTGGCTGAACTCCAGATTAGAATTTTGCTCGAAGAGATGGCTACGAGACGATATCGTGCTAATGTCGATGGGCCAGTGGAACGCGTTGCCGCTTGCTTTGTCCATGGATATAAAAAGATGAATGTAACTTTGAGTACATATTAATCGAATATAATGGTGTAAAATAAGCATGTATGGAAATGGATTTACCATTTAATCATATGTCTGAGTTAATTTAATCATTATATGATATATTTAAATGCGTAAGAGGTTTAAATGGAAATTTCAAAGCGAGAATTATTATTTGCTGGTGGAACACTTGCTTTAGTTGGAGGCATTGCTTTCCAATCGCTCAGGCCAAGTGAAGCGGTTGCTGCTGATTCATTTCGTATTGTTAAAAGTGATGCACAATGGCGCAATGAGTTAAGCGCTAAACAATATGCTGTTTTGCGCGAGTCCGCAACTGAATATCCTGGTAGCAGCGCTCTAAATGCTGAGGAACGCACTGGTATCTATGTATGTGCAGGGTGTGAGAATCGCCTTTTTTCTTCCCGTCATAAATATGAAAGCGGTACAGGATGGCCTAGTTTTTGGCAGCCACTAAATGATGCTGTTGGCCAAAAAATAGATTATAACATTGGCTATCCACGTACAGAAATCCACTGTGCAGATTGTGGCGGGCATCTGGGGCATGTATTTTCTGATGGGCCACGGCCGACGGGCAAACGCTATTGCATGAATGGTGATGCTATGCTGTTTTGGGTCAATGACTTGGTTGAAGCATAATTTTTATTACGCATATTTTTTAAAATTATGATTAATCAATCGGGAGCCATAACCTGCTGCCACAATTCAATTTTGACATTATTAGGGTCCATAATCCACGCAAATTTGCCATAGCCTTCATCAACATGGCCTAATATCTCGACATTTTTTATTTTTAACTGTTTGACAAATTCATCCAAATCATCAACACGTAAATTTATCATAAAAGTCGCATTGCTGGGCTTTAGATATGCGTCATCTGAAAAATGACTAATCAAGCTGTAGGGTTTATCACCTGTTTCCTCTGACCAATTGAACTGCGGGCCATAATCGCCACCCACCCCCAATATTTCGCTGTACCATTGGCGCGTTGCTTTTGGATCTTTGGCTACATAAAAAACACCACCTAATCCTGTTATTTTAGCCATAATATCATTCCCAATATTATCCTCTTATAATAATAAACCGATTTACATTACTTATCAAGACGAGGGTAAATCGACCCGCCAAATCATCAATTCACCATTGCCTGATATAGGTTTTAACCAATTTGGTGGTTTCTCTTGCAACAATAAATCCGCAAGGCTACCTTGATGCTTTCTTTGATAATTACTCCATTCAACAGACGCTGAACATGCCACAATATACTCAATATTCCGTTTTTTTAGGATAGTAATAGCATCATCGGGGCTTCCAATCATGGTTGCTATTTGATCGCGCATTGCTCCCTCATTACGGTGATGACTACTGGCTACGATATTGTGCTTGCTATTCAGCAATATCAAAGGTCCAAGATTGAACGGAGCCATAATATGTGATGGCACTGGCAGCCTATTCAGTGCCTCTATACCCTGCACGCTCTTGCAATTGATCGCAGGGGTTTCATTGGTTATAGAATTTTGAATTTTATTTTCGCCATCAGCAGATGTCATATGATAGGCCAAGGTACTCAATAATTGCCCTGAAATTGCTATGAAAAACATAGCACAAATCATACCGAGGCGTTTTATAAGATGAGGAGAACGCCGATAGGCCTCAAATATCTCTGATAAAATGATTGCAACTAACGGGAGTGCGAATGCATTAGCTACGGTAATAGTACGAAATACAAAGCAAGATATAGATATAGCATAAATAAGGAAAAAACCCATTGTATAGAGGTTCCCACGCGAACTATAGCTTATTTTAGGAATTACGTTAAATAGAGCTATAATAGCGATACAAACCATTGTGACTGATAATAAGATAATATGTAATTTTTGACGCCAAATAGGCAGGCCCTCACTGATATTCATATACCAATAATCATGTACCAATGGATCTAATTGGGCAAAGGCTCCGCCACTACATTGCGGCGCTAGATAAAATAATATTGCCAGAGCAGACATTCCAGCAAATATCGCTGACAAGAGTCTTATCCATCTTTTATCTGGTGTTGTATTGATGGAGATTAACATGATTAAAGCAGCAATAGAGGTTGCAGCTATATAAGGCGGCGACATAGAGTCGCAATATGGTGTTGCTCCAAAAGGTAGACCTTGCGTTATGATATACAGTATTAGTGTCGTCACGGTAAAGGAAGCGATAGTCCATATTAATCTTTGCCCATGGGCTTTTTCTATAATCCAGCGCCATCCCAGTAAAATGAAAAATGCTGCTGTTATTGGTAACCCTTCCAGAGAAATATGCAGCCAAGTCGCTAATGCTATGCCTAATATTATGCCGCCACGTTTCTTACTCGGCCAAAACATGCTCCATAATGCCAATGTAGCTAGCATGATTTGCCAACCGTGATGATCGATACGCATGGGCCGGAATTGAAAAACAATAGAGGGATTAACCCATGTCAATATGACAGCAGATATAGCAGCTTGGCGATTCCAAAGTGACAGCGCTATGCGGCCTAGCATATAAGATGTGAGTGTAATTCCTAATAGAGGAATTAGCGACCCCGCTATCATCTCTGCAATATCTTGACCAAATAGTGGCGTGAAAATTACAATTAAAAACATAATGGGTAACTCGATAAGACGCGACCAATGCATAGGGGCCCCATCGGGAACATTCATGCGATATTGCGTCCAATCAAACCAACTTTGACCATTTAAGAAATCACGGATTTGCACCAGACGCAATTGATCATCAGGACCCCATCCTGCACGTGAATAGATGGGGTCAAAACTATCAAAAATATAGATTAATGAAGATAGTGCTGCGACAAGACATACTTGCCACACAATCCCTGTTGGTTTCTCATCAAACGGATTATGGCTTTTCATAAAATATCTGTCTTTATCTTGCTTTAAGATATAACCATGGCACACGCTCTGGGTCAAATTGCGTGCGATGGTGTCGATCAAAATAAGGCGGCATATGATCGCCCACAATCAATATATCACTTTTTGGAAAGTCCTTTGCCGTTATTTCTTTTACCAGAGCCTTATCCACCGCATCAAATATAGCAAATTGCCGACAAATCATCGGAAAATTCTCTGCTAAAAAAGGAGACACTTTCTCACAATTATCAACCTCTAAACTCTTATCGGATGGTACAGGTAAATGCGCATTGAGCGTCAACCAATAGAGAAATTGCGGTTTATCTGCATTTTTAAGATGCGCTGCTAATTGTTTGGGTATATCACGATCACAAGCCCCAGGAAATACGCCAGCACAACTCGCAGCACCTTTTTCCTTTAAATCATTGCTAAATTCTTGGCTTTGAAAGCCAATATTGGGATACCATGTCTCACGCTTGAAAAATGGGGCCTTAAAACTGTGCATCGCATGCGTGTCATAGCCTTTTTGCGCCATAATTGCTGGTAAGCAGCTTGAATCTTTACTATCAACCAATTCATAATAATCACCCCAGCGCCCACAAAGTTCGCGCACTTCCCCAGCCGTTGTGCTGTTATAATAGGGCGATGTCCCCTCGTGAATATCGTAACGCTGTGTGATATCAGGATTCCGTTTATAAAAAGCAAATAATTTATCGGACATAGTAGGGTTATTATACGGAACACCCAAAGACTCGACCATGATTAATACCAAATGACGGCTACCATCAGCATTTATGGCAAAACCAGATTGTTCGCGTGCTGAGGAAAAAGCAGCGCCTGGTGGAGGACTACGGAAATAATGGCCGCGCATGTCTTTGCCCATATAGATGTCTATGCTGGTGACGCTAATAATAGCAGCAGCGCCAGCAATATTGAGCCAGATATTTTTAAAATCAGCATCACGATGCATCAGCCGGTAAGCAATGAAAAATATTATAACAATAGCGGCAGATACAAATAAATATTCGATAGAATCGCTTGGTTTAATTTCGGTTAAAAAACCAATCGAATAGAAAAGTGATTGAGGGGTGAGATTAAATAAACCACCCAAAAATGTAAGCACTGACCATGTCATTACGCTAATAAATGCAAAATAGCGCAGTGCAAAGCTTAATTTTCTAGCAATCAAACCAACAAAACCCGCGATTAAAATTTCTTGCATGCGAGGCGGTGCACCAAAAAACCATAATGTCGCAAAACCAATATTGGTAAGCACTACCCATATAAGAAGCCAGTTCCAAAACCGCTTCATATCAGTGGTTGTGAGTGCTGCTTTCATGATATCCAATCGATTGTTTTCGGAAAACTCTTTTGGGTCAATAGCAATAGTCATCTAAACACTCCCCACTTACGCACCATATAAACGGTAAAGAAGCTTATGATAATCGCGCACATTTTAGCAATCAATGGACCAATATCTGCACTGGTTAATATCTGCACAGTAGTGATCGTAATGCCCAAGCCCAGTAAAGCTGAACCAGCGAATAAAATACGTTGTAACTGTAACTTTGTGCCTTGCCTTTTCTTACCTATGAACACAAAATTACTGCTCATGCCCCAATGGACAATGATACCAACGCTGTAGCCTATGGCCGATGCTATAGATGGTGCTACAGAGAGGAAAATAGCACTGCTATAGATAATGATATCAATGATTAGAGCTATCACGCTTGCTCCAAAATAACGGGCAAAGGTTAAACTATCCCAATATGTAACAAGCTTTTGAATTAACGATGGGTTTGGTTCAACGATCATTTACGCAGCTTTCGAATCATCACCTTTAGAAATATGTTTTGGTACATCGCGTATAGATTTAAGCGCTTCAATTTGATCAGGGGTGAGTTGACCAATATTTATATTTAGATCCTTATTTTTATTGGCCCCTTGTGCGATGATCTTATCAGCTTCTCGCAATATCTCACTGGTGATTTTTGCTTGATCGCCTTCATCACCACTCTCATGATATTCGGCGTCTTCATTGACGTTCCAGATATTATAGATACGTTCACCAGCTTCAATATTTTCAACGGTTAACATAGACGTCATCATGGCATGATCTTGATTATTATATCGGTGCATCCCGTTGCGTCCGACCATATGAAGATTAGGATATTTTTCTTCTAGCTCGCTGCGCATTTCTTCAACATTGGCCGCATAATCATCATCATAAACAGGATATGCTTTTTCTTGGCGAACCACGCTACCGCCGACAACATCTTGCGGGTCGCATAGACCAAGGATAGCCATTTCTTTTTTAGCAAGTGTGATTAAATCTTCATCGCTTGATGACCAGAGACCATCATTTTCAAAACAGAAATATTCTAGGCCGACACAAGCGATATTCTTATCAGGTACCATCTCAGGCGACCAGCTGCGGAAATTTTGCACACGGCCGACTTGCACCTTGCTATCATGGATATAAATCCAATTATCAGGAAACAAATCTTCTGATTTAATCATCAAAGCTACGGTTAAGAAATCACGATAGCGTAATTTATCAGACTGAAAGCTGCTTGCTGGCAAAGGATGAATACGAGCGGATAGCTCACGCATGGGCGCGCTACTAACCACATGTTTGGCTGTAATAATAGTTTCGCTACCATCGGCCTTTGATGCGCTCATTCGCCAATTGCCCTGTGTATCTTGGGCCAATTGTTTCAAGCCATGGCCCATTAAGACAGTATTGCCTTTGGCCAAAACAAAATCACGGGCTGCATCCCACATCATACCAGGGCCAAGGCGCGGATAACGAAATGTTTCGAGCAAGGTTTTGGTTTCCATGCCGTCATTGGGCTTTTTGTTCAAACCTAATGAACGTTTTAATCCATCGACCACTGCGCTCCATAGCGATAGACCTTTGATGCGCTGCGCTGCCCAATCGGATGACATTTCATCGCAAGGCATGCCCCATACTTTTTCGGTATAGGTCTTGAAAAAGATGGAATAAAGTTTGTGACCAAATTGATTAACGGTCCAATCTTCAAAGCTTTTGATATTTTTGTTCGGGAAAATACGGGCTTTAACATAGCTAATCATGCACAATGTAGATCGAAAAATACCCAGATTCCATAAAGCCTCAAAGGCCCGCAGAGGATAGCTGTAAAATTTGCCTTCATAATAGATACGGCTCATACGGGGGCGCTGAATAAAATCATCGGGTAAGATTTCATTCCACAAGTCGACGACTTCTTTTGATTTGGAAAAGAAACGATGACCACCAATATCAAATCGGAAACCTTCATATTCTACGGTGCGGCTAATACCGCCAACATAATGTTCATCCTTTTCGATGACGGTGACGCTATATCCTTTTTTGGACAGCAAATAGGCTGCGGTTAAACCTGCTGGCCCTGCTCCAATAATGGCTACGTCAACATTATAGGGATCATTTTGGACCACTTTAGATGCGCTGTTTTCCTTGGTCATTGCGTATTTTCCTCATCATAAATGCATGCTTAGAAAGCTTGATAAGAAAGTAATGAACAAAATATGCTAATAGATGGTTAACACGGCGTTAGGAAATTTAACTTTTTCATTAATCACCCTAATTATTGACGGAGATATGAAAAGTATTCCTATTAATCTGGAGTATTATGAAATAATAATAGATCTGGACGATCTGCAAAGCATTACAGTCAAATAGCTAATATTTTCTATATTGATGGATGAATCGCAAAGATATATAATGTGGATATGGATATTTTAAATGACATACTTGACACACTCGACCTGAATGGAGCTTTATACTTCAGAACTGATTTTTCGGCTCCATGGTCTGTGACCGTACCGATATTGGAAACGGCGGCTCGTTTTCATCTTGTAGTGCAAGGACAATGCACCATTGCCCTACCCAATGAACCTAATATCGTGCTGAACTCTGGCGATTTAATCCTTATACCGCGAGGGCAGACTCACATATTATCCGATAGTCCAGTAGAATGCGCACCGCCATTAGAGACAGTATTAGAACAAGCTGGATATGATGGTGAAGGTGTTTTGATCATCGGCGAGGGTGACAAATCTGCAAGTACGCAACTCATTTGCGGCCATTTTACTTTTAGGGAAAATGCCGACCATCCAATGTTACGGGCTCTGCCTGATTATTTGTTGTTAACTGCATCAGAGCGTGCTCAAAACCCTTGGCTTGACGATATATTGCGTCTTATTTCACGGCAGATGTTCTCAGGTCATGTCGGTTCTGACGCATCGGTTAAACGCTTATCGGAAGTGATGTTTATTGAGATATTACGGATGGCAATAGAGGAACAGAAGGACATAAAACCAATTTTAAAAGGTTTTCAAGACCCACATGTTAGCAAAGCACTATCTTTGTTACATAATGCCCCATCTTCACATTGGACAGTAAAGAGTCTAGCAAAAGAAGTTGGTATGTCACGCAGCAGCTTTGCGGATAAATTTGCTGACCTTATCGGTCAAGGACCAATGTCTTACCTGTCCGATTGGCGTTTACAAAAAGCTCTATTTCTCTTGGATGAGAGTAATATATCAGTGCAACAAGTGGCAGAAAAAATTGGCTATCAATCGCCAGCCGCTTTCACGCGTGCTTTTGCTGGTAAATTTGGTTTAAGCCCTTCACAATATCGCCATTAATTGCAATAGATTGCAAATCGTCCAAACAATATTGCATATTGTCGATAATAAACACCTTGATATTGCCATATCGTCCAAAAACAGTATCACTAATATCACATCAGATATTTCAACGATCTGGTTATTCTCAGTCAAATGAGTGAGAGTTCTCAGGGCGCGTTAAGCCTAAAATAAAGAATATTATAAAGGAATATATTATGTTTAAAAAAATGACTATCGCATCAGCAATCGCTCTATCTTCTATGGTTGCTATTCCTGCTATTGCAGCAGATGAATATAATCTGTCTTCGGGCCTAACAGCCGCTGGTGCGCCGCTTGCATTACATGGTGTTGATACAGTAGCTTTTGTGCAAACTGGCAACCGTATTGCTGGCGCGGCGAAATATACTGCGGTACATGACGGAGCTGCTTATTATTTTTCTACACAAGAAAATTTGGATACATTTAAGGCTGCACCAGCAAATTTTATCCCGCAACATGGAGGTTTCTGCACCTTTGGCGTTTCAGTAGGCAAAAAATTTGATGGTGACCCGCGTTGGTCCGATGTTCGAGATGGCAAATTATATGTGTTTTTAAACGAAGAAATTTTTAATGCATATCAAAAAGATCCTGCTGCAACAATTGCTAAAGCTAATGCACAATGGAAAGAAATCCGTTCAACAGCAGCAACAGAATTATAATTTTATAAGGGGCAGAACACAGGTTTTGCCTCTTTTCAATTAGGAGGAAGAAGACATGGAAACAGCATATTTTTATTTAGCATTAAGCGGTATTTTAACCGTACTGCTCTGGTCCCCTTATATTGTTGGAAGAATGTTTATTTGGGGTCTCCCTACATTCTTGCACAATTATCCAGAAGGTTTCCCAGCCAAAGAACCCGAAACACCATTGTGGATGGATCGTGCAAAGCGCGCGCATTTAAATATGGTTGAAACAATGCCAGCATTTATCGCCGTGGTAGTAGCTGCTGGTCTTTTAGGTGATGCTGGTAATGCAGACACAGTAGCGCAGTGGGCGCAAATCTTCTTTGTAGCACGTGTTGTGCATGCCATTGTCTATATTCTGGCAATTCCAGCATTAAGAACACCAGTGTATCTGGTTTCATGGGCAGCAATTTTGGTTATAGGCGCACAAAGTGTTTTATAATCATTGTTCATGAACTTGATGGGGCTCGTAATATAAACGACCTATGACTACTCCCTTCTTTGTTATGGGCCCCATTGAGAAATTCGCTATTAATCAACTATTATTTTTAAATAAATACGACCTAGATACAGCCATAATATAACCTTTGTTAAACTGAAACTAAGCATGAATTAACTTATACGAACAGATGAGATCGCAGTTTGATCAGCTTTATAGTCGAACATATTATATGGATAGGCTGCTAAAACTGGAAGTATATTTTCCCAAGGTTGGTGGCGCGTTGCTTCAATTAACCATTGAATAGTAGGAATAATAAGTGTCTCATAATCACCTGCATTTTCAAAGTCAGTAGATGGGGCAACGATGAATGGCTTTGGGATAGACCAAGGAGTTCTCCCTGCTTTTGGTGGATACCCGAGATCAGGTAGACCTATAATATCGCAAGACTTGTTCATTATTTTCATAATGATATGGCCAATTTCCATGACCGTAGGAGCGACTTGGTCAGCAATATTCATAATGGGAGAAGTTGGTTTTGATGCAAATGCTATAATTGCTGCCGCTATACTATCTGCTGATGTAGTCTGAAACTGGATTTTCCCGTCATATGCAACGGGAATCTCTGTACAACCATCAAGTAATCTTTTGACAAAAAACCATTCTCGAGCATGTGTACAATATGGCCCATATATAGCACTGGGTCGTAATATTGAGACGGGTATTTTGCAGTCATTTAGTAAAATGCACTCCATAGCAATTTTTCGCGTTGAATAGGTTGCATCTCCTGCATCGACTGTAGGTTGTTCTATTGTAATAGGAATGGGAAAGTTAGGAAAGCCATTTTGAAGAGCTTCATCTAGTGTTAAGCCGTCAACATCTTTATAGACGCTGGCCGAAGAAATAACGCATAATTTCCCAATGTTATTTTGAACTTTAATAAGTTGTTTGGCATGGTTGGCGTCAAAGGCAATACAATCGACTAAAAGGTCCGTACCATCTGTCAATGCTTGTTCTAAAGCGCCATCCTCTTGGCGGTCTAATTGGATATGCTTGAGGTTTTTGATGCTGTTTAAAGTATTTGCACCTAAGAACTCTAAGTTAGAGTATTTTGGTTGTGAACGGCTAGCTAATGTTACATGCCACCCTTCGGCTAAGAGCTGACTAGCAGTAGCACGGCCGATTTGTCCTGTTCCTCCAATGATAAAAGCACTTGGCATAATAAATATCCATCAAAAACCGTCATATATTCCAACGATAATCATTAATTCATTTGCTATTTGTTGAAAAACCCCGCATTGGCCCATGCAGCGCAAAGATGGGCATAAAACAGCTCATAAATTTGGCAGCGCGAGCAGTGCTTATGGTACCGGCCAAACGAACAAAGCGTCATCAAAAAAGCTTCCCTTATCGCGCGGGTCGTTATCAGAATGGCAATCGGCCTTTCTGTTGTGAACTCCGCTGCGCCTTTTGCGCTGCATAAATGAAAGACTTATATGTCCTATTTCTCTGACTTGGGCCTTGCCCAGCCTATATTAAAAGCCCTCGAAGAAGATGGCTATGACACACCAACCCCCATCCAAGAACAGGCTATACCTTCCTTGATGAAAGGCCGCGACTTATGCGGTATTGCGCAAACGGGTACTGGTAAGACCGCTGCTTTCAGCCTACCATCGCTTGATTATTTTGCGCGCAATGTGAAACCACGCCCGCACAAGGGGTGCCGTATGTTGATATTATCACCTACGCGGGAATTGGCGGCGCAAATTGCCGAGAATGTACGTAAATATAGCCGTTATTTGGGCCTATCGGTTCAATGCGTCTTTGGCGGCGTTCCCGTTAATGCGCAAAAACGCAAATTACAAAATGGCGTGGATGTGTTGGTGGCGACGCCAGGGCGCTTGCTCGATTTGATCGATCAAAAAGCATTCACCATCAAAGACGTAGAGATATTTGTTCTCGATGAAGCTGATCAAATGATGGATATGGGCTTTATTCATGCGCTCAAAGCCGTTGATAAATTACTCCCCAAAAAACGCCAAAGCCTATTCTTTTCGGCTACTATGCCCAAAGCTATTGCTGAGCTGGGTAATCGCTTCTTGCATGACCCTCTGCGTGTTGAGGTGGCCCCGCAATCGACCACCGCAGAGCGCGTTGAGCAATATATGACCAAGGTTGATCAGAAAGAAAAGCACGCGCTGTTGGTACATTATATCCAAAACCATGATGTCGAGCGGGCGTTGGTCTTTACCCGCACCAAACATGGCGCGGACCGCGTGGTACGCCATTTACAAGGCAGCGGGATCGAAGCCCGCGCTATCCATGGAAATAAATCCCAAGGCCAGCGCACGGCTGCGCTCCAAGGTTTCAAACATGGCGAAGTAAAAATTCTCGTCGCAACCGATATTGCGGCGCGCGGTATCGATGTGCCGGGCGTTAGCCATGTGTTTAACTTTGAAATTCCAAACCTTCCTGAACAATATGTTCACCGTATTGGCCGTACCGCGCGTGCGGGAGCCGATGGTATTGCGATTAGCTATGTCGCACCAGGGGATGAACGGGCTTATATGAAGGATATTGAGCGTTTGACGGGGGTACGTTGCACCCCAATACCACTGCCCGAGAACTTCCGAGAATTTGTTATCAAAATGCCTCCTCCTGCGAAAAAGAAAAATGATGGCGGCGGACGTTTTGGAGGTCGTAAAGGTAGTAGTCGCTCTGGTGGACGCGGAAAATCTGGTGGTAGTCGTAGCAAACCAAGTGGCAATCGCAGTGGCGGCAATCGTGATTCTGGCGGTGATAGCAGCGGTGAGAGGTCACCGAATAGTGAGCGTTCATCAGGTGATAAACCGCGCAGACCCAATAAACCCTCTGGCGGCAAGGCTGGCGCAAAACCCAATGCCAATCGTCCTAATGGCCCGCGTCCTAATGGAGGTCGCCCATCGAGCAAGCGCAAAAGTAGCTATCGCCCGAATGACAAACGCGGGTAAATTTGTGCGGCTGAAGTACTATAGCATAGGCTAATTAGGCTATAGACTCGTCATGCTGAACTTGTTTCAGCATCTATTGAAATTACTCAAAAGACCATAGCATCAACGCAATAGACCCTGAACCAGCAACCTGTTCGGAAGCCAAGGTGACAATGTTGTTTTATGAATAATATTTCCATCAATGCCTGAAATGACGCATTCCCGTAAATACCATCGCGAGGCCAGCCTCATCAGCAGCAGCAATGACTTCATCATCACGCATTGAACCACCCGGTTGAATAACCGCAGTTGCACCAGCATCTACAGCTGCCAATAATCCATCGGCAAATGGGAAGAATGCATCGGATGCTACGGCACTGCCTTTGGTTTTGGGAGCATCCCAACCATAGGTTTCCGCAGCCTCGGCGGCTTTTGCGGCGGCAATACGTGCGCTATCTCGGCGGTTCATTTGCCCCGCACCTACGCCAGCGGTTGCGCCATCTTTGGCATAGACAATCGCATTAGATTTAACATGTTTCGCCACCGTCCATGCAAATTGACAATCGGCAAGCTCTTGGGCCGTGGGTGCGCGTTTGGTGACAACTTTCAAGTCGGTCTCTGCCACATGGCCATTATCGCGCGATTGTAAGAGTAATCCGCCAGCAATATTTTTAATCGCTAGACCAGGACGCCCTGGGTCGGGTAATTCACCCGTAATCAGCAGACGCAGATTTTTCTTCTTCGCAAAGATTGCACGTGCATCATCATCGGCGGCGGGGGCTGCTACTACTTCGGTGAAAATCTCGGTAATGGCTTCGGCGGTTTTACCATCCAAAGGCCGATTGCAAACCACGATACCACCAAAGGCTGATACGCTGTCGCATTCCAAAGCATTGCGATAGGCGGAGATAATATCATCGCCGCTGGCTACGCCGCAAGGGTTGGCATGTTTGACGATAACCACGGTGGGCGGACCGTCTTTAAATTCGCTCAGCAGTTCAAGGGCCGCATCTGCATCATTGTAATTATTATAGGATAATGCCTTGCCTTGGACTTGTTCCGCTGCAGCAATGCCTTGGCTAGCACCATAGGGCAGATAAAGGGCAGCGGCTTGGTGCGGGTTTTCGCCATAACGCAATATATCGCTGCGCGCCCCGCCAAAAGTAAGCGATTGTGGGAACATCTCGCCCTGATCGGCAAAAGCAAACCAATTGGCAATCATACTATCATAGGCGGCTGTTGCAGCAAAAGCTTTTGCCGCCATTTTCTTGCGAAAATTAAGGCTTGTTGCGCTATTATTTTTACTCATTTCACCCAGCAAAGTTTGATAATCACTAGGATCGGTCATAATTGTGACAAACCCGTGATTTTTGGCCGCGCTACGCACCATGGAAGGCCCGCCAATGTCGATATTTTCAATCACTTCGGGCCGGTCCGCACCTATGGCAACGGTCTGTGCAAAAGGATAAAGATTAACCACAACCAGATCGATGGTTTCTATGTCATGTTTCTGCATCGCTGATACATGCTCTTCATTATCACGCACCGCGAGCAAGCCGCCATGGACTTTGGGGTGTAATGTTTTGACGCGGCCATCCATCATCTCTGGGAAATTGGTCACATCACTAATATCGCTAACTTCTAGGCCAGCTTCGCGCAAAATTTTGGCTGTCCCGCCAGTGGAGATTAAATCCACACCGCGTTGCACAAGACCTTGTGCCAATTCAACAACGCCACTTTTGTCGGACACAGATAATAAAGCCCGCTTAATAGGTATAGAAGTCATAATTTCCCTTTAATTAATGAACCGTAATTGCCAGCTATTACTGGCGCCGCCTTTGCCAGTTTCGCCCGTGATAAACAATTGTTGTGATGGATGGGCAAGGCCATTTTCATCAATCCAAAGACTATCATCAATAGATATATTTTCGCCGCCTGCATGGAACAACCAAGAGCTGCCATCTGCCATACGCAAAATCATAGAGTCATTATTACCATTGGGAGTAATTTCTATATTGGAACCTAGATGGAAACGAATATGATAGGGCGCAGATTTTTTGACCTTCTTTTGCGGATTGGGTAGCAAAATATCCTCACCGCGCAAATCCAAGCCATCATCGCGCAAGATTAATATACGCCGGTGGGTGAATCCATTAGATCGCAAATATCCATCATGGCTTGATTCAATGCGCGTACCACTATTAACTTCACGCCTATCCAATTCGACCTCGTTTACGCCGCGCCCTAATTTACCGCCCACTAATATGGCTGTACTATTGCTGTCATTAATACATAATGTACTATGCGCTGCCGTGGTACGTAATCCACGTGCCAGTGCCGAAGGTATATTTTTACTTAACATGGCAGCACCGCCACAATTTTGGAAAATATGCTGTTGACCATGCGAAAACTCAAACGCCAATGTAGAGGCGCATCCTGTCGCCGATTGTTTTGCTGCGGGCGGGGGCGCTGCATCTATCAATAACACCGAATTACCAGCAGGAACGCGTTGATATCCCCAATCAAGAGCTTGGCGCTGGGGACGTACACGCACGTTAGTGGCTTCTATTATAGCATCAGCAGTCTGCCCACTGATATGCGGTGATCCTTGCCATGCAGCTATGCTATTATCAGCATGGGATAGGCCGCGCAAAGCGGATACACTACGCGTAAGAGCATCTTCGATAAATTCAGGTGTTATTTCATCGCGAACTTGGTAACAGCGGCTAATATAGGTTAATAATTCTATGACAGCTATTAAATGAAGAGGCGATCTTGATATAACACCACCATCAGGAAATACGCCATGGTAAATGGCCGTTTCCAGACCATGCTCCCCAATTATACGACGCGCATTATTCTCTGGTAGTAGCAATGACGCTGCGACAACACCGCACCATGATGTTAAGCGCGGCAATCCAATTTCGGCTTTGCTTGCGCTATGATCCAAATAACGGGCAACACGCGCAAAATGGTTGATCGTGAGCGAACGATAAACGGGATCACGACTGGATAATATAAGCGGAGAGTGCGCCGCCATATTGAGAAAGCGCCAAGCGCATATATCGGGTTTCCAAGCATCGCCATTGGGTTTCTGCCCACATTCATTGAGCCATTTCTCATTAATTTTTTCTGCTAATGCTGTAGCTTCACCGCGATTTGTTGAAGCTTCTAAATCGCGCATCCAATCATATCGATGAATATAATTCACAAATGATGGCGGCAAGAGTAATTCTTGAAAATTAGCACTGCTAATATGCAATTTCATATCACGGAATATGAAACGCCCCATTTTAATCGCAAGCCCTCGCTCTGGTTCAGGTGGCACAGGGTCGCTTGGCTTGGCCAGCAAGCGCAAGGGTACATTACCGCGCAACCGCATTTTTGATATAGGCGTACGCCATGTCAAACGATGAAATGCAAAAGATAATTTTTCCATCAGTGATTGCGATGCCGAATCTTTGCGTATCATGATAGAGCGTTCATTTTGCAATTGAGCTTCTTTTTGCTGGGTTACTATCTCTTGCGCAAGAGGTTCATCCATTGAACTGAATAAATCATTTTCATCGGACGATGGCATTGCTTTTACCCTCTCAGCCCTCTAATATTCTCAGCATAATACTTAGGACCACCTCTGAAGGTAGCAGTCCCAGCCACCAATGTATCAGCACCCGCTGCAATGGCAAGCGGAGCTGTATTTTGGTCGATACCGCCATCAACTTCTAATCGTATGTCACTCCCGCTCTCATCAATCATATCTCGTATAGCTCTAATTTTTTCCAACTGACTGTGGATAAATTTTTGACCGCCAAAGCCTGGGTTCACGCTCATCACGAGGATCAAATCAATATCGCCCATAAGATATGTAAGGCAATCAAGAGGCGTTGCTGGGTTAAGAACAATGCCAGCCTTTTTCCCTAGTGATTTTATATGCTGAACGGTACGGTGTGGATGCGGCCCTGCTTCAGGATGGAATGAAATAATATCTGCCCCCGCATCAACAAAAGCATCAATATATTGATCAACAGGCGATATCATTAAATGAACATCAAATATTTTATCGCTGTGCGGGCGCAATGCTTTTACAACGCCAGGACCGATAGTGATGTTGGGCACAAAATGTCCGTCCATAACATCAACATGAATCCAATCGCATCCTGCTTTGTCAATGGCTTGAATTTCCTCGCCTAATTTTGCAAAATCTGCAGACAATATAGAGGGTGAAATAATAATTTCTCTATTCATGACTGTGCCATAGCTAGTGCAAATATTTCCTTCAAGCTTAGCATAGCGATTGTCTGTGGAAATGTGCGCAATTCCAGTCTTATTTTTGGCAAGTTACAGGTATATTTATAAAAGATAGTATTGAACCATTTAATGTAAAAAGATTTTTTTATTACATATTTGCGTTTCGATTATAGTTTGGTTTATTTAATGCGCTTCATAACAGCAGCAAAAAAACCATCTACGCCGCCTTCCTCTATCATCATATGCGGTAATGTTCTAATCCAGCCATCTGGGCTAATAGCCTGCTCGACTGGGACAATATTCAAATCAATTTTATCCAGAACAAAATTATCATTCTTTAGCAGGAAATTATCAATCTGATCTTCGCCTTCTTTGCGCTCTAATGAACAAGTAGCATAGATTAATTTACCGCCTATACTAACCCAGTTTGCCGCGTATGATAATAAGGCACTTTGCTTCTCAGAAAGGCGATCTATATCGTCTTTATCAATGCGCTGCAGCACATCAGGATGCCTCCGAAACGTACCGCTTGCTGTGCAAGGCGCATCAAGTAAGACTATATCAAACAGCTTTATATTGTTCCATTTGTAAATATCTGCACATATAATATCCGCAGATAATTTCATACGCCTAAGGTTCTGTCCAAGCCGTTCAATACGCCGCTTGCTTATATCCAGCGCTGTCACATTAAATCCAGCAGCAGCCAACTGCATAGTTTTGCCGCCAGGTGCTGCACATAAATCTAAGGCAGTTTTATTGGCACCATCCCCTGCAAATCGTGCGGGTAAGCTGGCGGCTATATCTTGCACCCACCATATTCCTTCATCATATCCAGGCAGATGTTCTACCGCGCTACCGCGCCCTAATCTAATATGGCCCTTAGCAAATGATATGGGGCTATAATCATGCATCTGCGCCATAATATCATCATGATTTGCTGGGTCTTTAAGCATCAAGTCGAGCGGCGGCGGTAATAATAGCGCTTTTGATGCCGCTTCAATTACATCTTCTCCCCAATTCTTGCTCCATCTTTTCAAGGCTTTATTGGGCAATGATGGTGTTTCGGGTAATTTGGCTTGGTCGCGGTACAATGCGCCCATCACTCCATGCACCAATTTACGAGGGCCTTTTTCAACCAAAGGCAAAGCCGTGGATATGGCGGCATGGCTGGGTGTTTTTAGTACCAACATCTGGGCTAATGCGATACGCAGCACCATGCGCGCTTTGGCATCATGGTTCAATATTTTTTGTGTCTTGCTATCAATCATAGCATCCAAATCCACCTGCCAGCGCAAAGCTTCATGGATGATCGCAATGGCATGTGCTTTATCGTTAGGCGGCAATCGGCGGCACGCATCTTTGGCGGCTTGGTCAAGCGATTGATTGCGCAATTGCAGCGCCTCCATCATCGAAAGAGCAGCTCGCCGTGAAGGCACGCCTGCACCATCATTACTAGGTTTATTTTGGAAATTTATATTTTTTGCCATTCTGCGCAGTTATAGCAATTTCTATCAATATACTAGAGTCAGGCCTTTTATCATTGGTCTATTTGCTAAAAACCTCTATAGGATTACAAGAATATAGCATAGGATTATCATGTCTAACGATGAAATTACCCGATCCACTAAACGGCCTAAACATTTAGATGCGCCTGATTATTTGCGTAAAAATAGCGATATACCAAAACCAGAAAATATTGAAAAAGAACAAATCGAGCGTCTAAATAAAGGACCAACGCGCTATGGTGATTGGGAGAAAAATGGGATTGCTGTTGATTTCTAATCATCAATCACTTGCCTTTTTCATGTGGATAAAGTGCTCATGGTACGGCTAATATTACGCCGATTATGGATGGCGATACCAACATTATTTGCAATCATTATCATTTCATTCTTACTGATGCGTTTTGCCCCTGGCGGCCCATTTGATGGCGAGAGACCTCTCTCCTCTGAAACTAAAGCCGCCCTTGAAAACAGCTATGGTCTGGATAAACCTATATGGGAGCAAATTATGCTCTATATTGGACGGATATTGCAAGGTGATTTTGGCCCTAGCCTGATTTATCGGGATTTCACTGTCAATGAATTAATCGCGCAAGGGTTGCCGGTATCACTGTTAATTGGCGGGTTGGCCTTAGTGTTGGCCAGCATTATTGGCATTAGCGGCGGACTGATAGCAGCTTCCAAAGCGGGAAAAGCGATTGACGAAATATTGATGCTTTTTGCGACGTTACTGACCGCCTTGCCCACATTTGTGACAGGACCGTTATTGGTGCTTATTTTTGCCTTTACCTTAGGCTGGTTTCCAGTGTCGGGAATGGATGATGGAATATCTTGGTTGGTGCTACCTGTTATTGCATTATCATTACCGATAACAGGCGCAATTATAAAATTAGTGCGGGCAGGCCTTGCTGTACAATTAAGCCAAGATCATCTGCGTAGCGCAAAAGCGCGAGGACTATCGCCTCTTAAACGTCTATTCCGCCATGCTTTAAGACCAGCCCTTGTTCCAGCGGCAAGCTATTTAGGTCCAGCGGCAGCGGGATTATTAACCGGTGCTGTGGTGATAGAAACTATCTTTGGATTGCCTGGTTTGGGCCGCTATTTTGTCCAAGGGGCGCTCAATAGAGATTATCCACTGGTACTGGGCGTAGTGACACTTTATGCAAGCTTCATTATTGCCTTCAACTTACTGGCTGATATTATTTATGGTTGGCTCGACCCGCGAATGCGCGATTCATGATGCGCTTTTCCATCATATTGGTTGCTATCATGGCGGCATTAGCGGTGTTTCTGCCCTTTTTATTGCCATGGGATTATACTCAAATTGATTGGGATGGCGTGAGCATGGATATAACATCATATGAAGCGTGGCAACGCGGACATTATTTGGGCAGCGATGATATTGGCCGTGACCGCTTGGCACGGATATTGGCGGGGACGCGTATTACGATGAGTGTCGCGCTCGCTGCTGCATTAGTTGCTATGCTGATCGGCATTTCATGGGGTATCATAGCGGGATGGATTGGTGGACGCACCGATGATATAATGATGCGCATTGTCGATGCACTTTACGCACTGCCCTTCATGTTCATCGTAATCATATTGATGGTCGTATTTGGCCGCTCAATTTTGCTAATATTCATTGGTATTGGTGCAGTAGAATGGTTAACCATGGCACGAGTGGTGCGAGCAGAGGTAAAGGCAATAAAAGTACGTCCTTTCATATTGGCGGCTGAGGCCAGTGGAGCATCTTCATTATCTATCATATTGCGGCATATATTACCTAATATAATGGGCGTCGCCATTGCCTATTTAATGCTAACTGTGCCGCAAGTTGTGATGGTCGAGAGTTTTTTATCCTTCTTGGGCTTGGGCGTTCAGGAACCGATGACGTCGCTGGGTATTTTGGTTAATGAAGGGGCCGCACAAATGGAAATTAACCCTGCAGCATTATTATTACCAGGAGGGATATTGATTATTCTAATTATAAGTTTGACCATTGCGGGAGAACGTTTGCGTGATAGAATTAATGCAGGCAATATTGGACCTAATATAGGCGCATCATGATTTATAGCGCACGCAACCTATCAATTGGAATTGATGAAAATATATTGGTGCATGATGTTAATTTTGATATTGAAGCAGGGAAAATATTAGCATTAGCTGGAGCATCAGGGTCTGGCAAGACATTGACTTGCCTGTCACCATTTAGATTAAATACAGGCAAGGCATCAGGCAGCGCATTATTATTAGGACAAGAAATTATTGGCCTATCAGAACAGATATTATCACCCATTCGTGCACGCGATGTGGGCTTTATCTTTCAGCAGCCACTTACGGCTTTAACGCCGCATCTTACTATATCCGCGCATTTGATTGAAGCTTCCATGCAAGCAGGAATAATACCGTCACATGATAATTTAATCACCATATTAGAGAAAGTTGGATTATCAAGGCCAACGGATAAATTACGCCAATATCCGCACCAATTGTCAGGCGGCGAGCGACAAAGAATATGTATCGCTATGGGCATTATTCATAATCCAAAATTATTGGTGGCTGATGAACCAACCAGCGCGCTTGATGCCGAACTGCGGCGCGACATCACGCTATTGCTACATGATATTTGCCATGAAAATAATATGGCGATGCTGCTGGTCAGTCATGATTTAGCATCGATAGAAAGTAGCGCTGATGATGTAATCTTACTGCAAAACGGCTATGTGGAAGAACAGAGCTCAACGCGCTTGTTGGTGCAAAAACCTCAGAGCGCGTATGGCACAAGCTTGATAGCCGCAACGCCGCGCATGGATGAGCCAATATCGGCGATACTTCCGATTGGAGATAAATTGCTTGATGCGCGAAATATCAGCGTTAATTTTTCAAGGCCATTTCAATTTTTCCGCAGTAAAAGCGAAGATAATAAAGTACGCGCTGTGCGCAATGCTTCGCTTACTATTTGTCAGGGTGAAACTTTAGCAATAGTTGGCGGCTCTGGTTCTGGAAAATCAACATTAGCACGGGCTATCGCTGGTCTCGGGCCAATAAGCAAAGGTCAGATATACTGGCAAGAACAAGAATTACCGATAAAAAGAAGTCGCCAGAATCGCGCCTTAATGCAGCCCGTTTTTCAAGACCCTATTGCTAGTCTTGATCCTAGATGGCGGGTAGGTGATATGATCGTAGAACCGCAAAAATATCTATTGGATGATATGTCCGATATTTTAGGCCCAGCAGAATTACTCTTAGAAGTAGGCTTAAAGACAGAGTTTTTGGAGCGTTTGCCCGCGCAATTATCAGGGGGGCAAGCACAGCGCGTTGCTATTGCAAGGGCATTATCGGTAAGGCCAAAACTGCTGATTTTGGATGAAGCAACTTCTGCGCTCGACCCTTTAGCGGCGCATAATATCGTCCAAATATTGCAGAGCTTACAAGAAAAATACGGTCTTGCTATTTTGATGATAACCCATGATTTAGCATTAGCACGGCGTATGGCGCATAAAATTGGAGTCATGAAAGATGGGCAATTGGTAGAATGTCGACCAAAAGATCAGCTATTGACTGCGCCTCAACATGACGCAACGCGCAAGCTCATTGAAAATAGCCTTTAATAAGACCATATATAAAATTGATCACAGCGCATGTTAGCCCTATGATCAATTTGCATTAATATATTTAGAAACTTACTCCCAATGTAAATACAATTGCAGAGTCCGTTGAATCATTAATAGATGGTGCGTCCGTATCGGTATAAGCAACACCAAATGTTAAATTGCTCGTGACTGCATATTCAGCACCAATTAACCAATCAACATAGCTACCACTGCCTGAAACGTCGAGAGAACCATCAGTATAACCTATGTTGGCATTTAATGTGATAGGGGTTGTTGGGATACCTGTTGAAATACCACCATGGATATAGATGCTGTCATTGTCGCTCAGTGCAGATTGGCTCCAAGCATAATTTACGCCGACATTGGCTTCTAATGGGCCAAATGTTTTGCTTAATGTGACATAAGGCTCAAAAAAGTCTGATGGAGTGTCGGTTGCGCCAGGAATCAAAATAGGTGCCCCGCCAACGCCGCCAGGAGCAGTGTTGAACACGCTCTGAGTTGCATCAGGAAAATAGAAATATAACAGACCAACGTCTAGGTTTAAACCGCCACCAACTTCACCAGACCAACCGCCGTAAATATCGATTTCCACATTACCAAGATCACCAGAGTCAATATTGGTAATAGCACCCGTACCATCATCTACGCCAATTGTATTTTGACCTTCATCTTGTGATGAACCCCAGACACCAACGTAAAAACCACTGC
Organism: uncultured Sphingorhabdus sp.; assembly: GCA_937944295.1. Taxonomy (GTDB): domain Bacteria; phylum Pseudomonadota; class Alphaproteobacteria; order Sphingomonadales; family Sphingomonadaceae; genus Sphingorhabdus_B. The sequence goes on along the minus strand of CALDZL010000142.1, from coordinate 16,306 downwards.
TATGGTTTATATCAATACCGCCTTGGATGGCGATATCACCATCTGAGAATGAGACACCGCGAAAACGATAGTCACTGGCAACAGTTGCATTGCCAGATACTGTAAACTCACTCGTTGTTTCTTCTTCAGCTTCTTGAGCGAAAGAAGGAGTTGCTGTTACTAAAAGAGCAGCAAGAGTTGTTCTGCCGACTAGGGCTATTATGGATGTGCGCATGATTATTCCTTATCTAAATTGCTATACACATTCCATCCTGCGAACTGATTGCTAATTATCTTACTAGCTTATCAGTATAGTTTCGTTGGACTATTGTGCAGTTGCTAACAAGCAAAAATGTTTCATTTAGAAAAATTAGTGCAGTAATGTTGCCCTATTACAACATCATTAGTGAAGATTAGTTTCTATTGAAATTTAATTACCAGATTCATCAAAAAAATAGCTATTTTATAAGATTATTTGATTTTCTTTAGTGCCGCCATACTATCTTTAGTAATGTCCAAATGAACATCGCGCTGCGGGAATGGGAATTGCACGCCATGTTCCTCAAACTCAAACCAAATTTGTTTCATAACATCGGATTTTATATTGCTTACCCCTTCTTCTGGATCACGAATCCAAATGCGAAATTCAAAATCGACGCTATTATCGCCAAACCCTTTTATCAAAGCTTTGGGTGCGGGACTTTTCAAGATGCGTTTATGGTCTTTAGCCAAAGTCAATAATATTTCTTCGACTTTTCTAATATCGCTATTATAGGCAACACCCACTGGAATACGCACCCGTACATTTTTGCTGGAATAAGACCAGTTTTCTACTTCATTGGTCATCATATTTTCATTGGGAATCAAATGTTCTTTGCCATCTCGCGTGACAATAGAGACCGCTCTGATGCCAATTTTATTGACCCAACCAAAACTATCGCCAATGGCAATAACATCGCCAGGCTTGATAGAGCGATCCATTAATAGAATGATACCCGATATCAGATTACCAAAGGTTTTTTGAAAACCAAAACCAATCGCCAAACCAAAAGCGCCAGAGAAAAAGGCAAGAGCCGTTAAGTCAATTCCCAATATATCGGTAGCCATTAGAAAACCAATAACAATCATGGCAACATTGGCTAATTTTTCAACCAAAACGCGCTGACCATCATCGACATGATCATTGCGTTCTAATAATATTGTAACCAGTCTTCCGCATAAACGGATGGCAGCTACCAAGACGATAAGCACCAAAAATGCTGTTACAACAAATTCTATAGATATTGGGAAACCGCCAATTGTTTCGGTTTCTTTAGGCTTAGCAATGGACAATGAATGCCCAAAACCCAGCAATGTGCTGCGTATCGTCCAAATGAATGTCGCAAAGGAAACTGCAGTAGCGCTCCAAAAACCGATATTCAAACCGCGCAATAATTTCTGCGCCATTGCTGCGAGCGCAAATCCCATTGCTAGCGTTAATAAAAACTGCGGATGAATGTCCCAAGGATATAAATATAGAGCGGCTGCGATAACCAAGGCTGCAATAAAATGTCCCATGATGGAAATAGCGATTGTGAGCAGGTCGAAATGCTTTATTTCCTCATGACCTTCAATAAATTGACACACTTTTGGCGCAGCCAGCTTGGCGATAATTACGCTGATGCAATAGGCCGTTAATATGATGATAGATGCTATCCCAATCAGGACCCATTCGGGCTGCGTGGGCCAAACTGCCAGCATATTATTCCAATAATCAGCCATTTGATCAGTCCTTATATCTATTCAATGATTGCTCTAAATCACTTATCAGATCATCGCAATCTTCAAGGCCGATTTGCAGCCTAATCACCCCATTTTTTTCATTCCATGACGTCGCGCTACGATTGTGTTCAGGGTGCACCAATAGGGCCAAGCTCTCAAACCCGCCCCAGCTAAAACCAATACCAAATAGTTCTAAATTGTCGATAATGGCGGCGGCTCGCTCTTTCGAACCATTGATAATGAAAGAAAATAAACCCGATGACCCTTTATAATCGCGCTTCCATATTGCATGACCCGGGCATGATGGCAAAGCTGGGTGTAATACAGCTTTCACGTCATCACGCTTGTTAAGCCAATTGGCAATTTTGAGCGCTGATTTTTCATGCGTTTTCAATCGAACGCCCATAGTACGCAGGCCGCGTGCCGCCAAATAAGCATCATCAGGAGATACGACTTGTCCCAATTGGCGTGCTGTTTGGCGCAGGCGTTTCCAATATTTTTCATGGGTGGTAACCGACCCCATCATCACATCACTATGGCCCACAATATATTTTGTGGCGGCAATAATGCTTATATCTATACCTTTTTCCATGGCAGGGTAAAAATAAGATGTGGCCCATGTATTGTCGAGCAAAGTTGTAATATCATGCGCTTTGGCAACTGCGCAAATTGCGGGAATATCGGATATTTCAAAAGTTAAGCTGCCAGGACTTTCCAGCAAAATAGCGCGTGTGTTTGCGCAAAGTAGACCCTCAATACCAGCGCCGATTAATGGATCAAAAAACCGCGTTGTTATGCTCATGCGTTTGAGCAAGCCATTGGCAAAACCGCGCGAGGGATCATAGCAATTATCGCTCATCAGTAAAACATCACCTGGCTTTAAAATAGCGAGCAAGGCTATATTAATGGCAGCAACGCCCGATGGAAATAATAAGGTTCCATGCGCACCAGTTTCCATTGCTGTAATGGCATCGGCAAGCGACCATTGTGTGGGGCTGCCACGCCGGCCATAAAAAAACGCATTATCCCCGCCGCTTTTGACACCGCTTTGTAGATCATCGCAGCTATCAAATAGATGTGTGCTCGCACGCCAAACAGGCGTATTGACGATTTGGCCAGTCCATTCTTTTCGGCGTCCAGCACTTATAATTTGGCTATCAGGAGCTTGTTCTTTTGGCGTCTTTTTGCTCAAATTCATGCTCCGTCGCTAAATGTCTATACTATATCTAAGCACCTTCTTTAGGGGTGTCTTGGTCTGCACCCCATTCAGACCAACTCCCATCATAAAGACTGACATCGTCTTTGCCCATCAATTTTGCACCAAATATTAGCACGGATGCTGTCATTCCCGAACCGCACGTCGTGATCATCGGTTTGGATAGGTCGGCCCCCGATGCTTCAAATGCGGCACGAAGCGTATCTCCTTGTTTCCATGTCCCATCATCATTGAACAGCATCATATGCGGAATGTTACAACTGCCTGGGATATGGCCAGATGGCAATGCTGGATTAGGCTCTGCATCGCTACCATCAAAGCGCCCAGCAGGCCGTGCATCAACAACCTGCGCTTCTTTGCTATGTAAATTGGCCATGATATCAGCTTTGGTGCGTACTTCGCTATCGTCTTTCCAAACGGTGAAATGGCGGTGGCGCAATATTTCTTTGCCTGTCTCTAATGCTCTGCCTTCGGCCTTCCATTTGGCTAAGCCTCCATCCAATATAGCCACTTCGTGCGCGCCAAAAATAGAGAGCATCCACCACGCTCGGCATGCGCTTTTAAGCGGGCTGTCATCATAAATAACAATACGGCTGCCATCACCTAATCCCAATGATTGCATGCGACTGGCAAATTTTTCCGCCGATGGTAACATATTGGGCAAATTATTGGATGTACCGGCGATTTCTGATAAATCCATAAATACAGCCGTTGGGATATGCCCACCTTCATATTCGGCGGCGGCATTACGGCCCGAACCTGGCATAAATGTTGAAGCATCAATGATGCGTAAATCTGATGCACCAATTTCATTGGCTAGCCATTCTGTTGATACCAAATTTTCCATATTATGCCTCGCTTTATGTTATATGTCTATGGATTGAAAATTTAACAGTGATTGTAAATAGTAATTCTTTGACTCTGATTTGATTGGGTGTTATTTTTTAATACTATGGTAATATGGTGCATATTTGTAACAATATTTCTGTAGAGACGATATATGATGAGTTTATATGTCTCTAGCATGATTTTCGCCGATCATATATAAGGCTGTACCATGCATTTTTAACCATTGGTCAGCTTGATGGCGATCCTCTTCATATATTGTGTCCAGCCATTCATAAAATGCGCTACTGTGATTCATATGTTTGATATGCGCGACTTCATGCGCGATCACACTGCACCGCACCGACACAGGTGCCATTATGAGACGCCAATTGAGCCTGATAGTCCCGCGCGAAGAACAACTACCCCAGCGGCCCCGAGCATCACCGATGGATAATTTGGGAACGGGCGCTTTAGCTATAGCGCAGTAATGCATGATATCATCACTAAATATTAAACGTGCTTCTTGTTTCATCCAACGTATGATACGATTTGGGATATGGTCTTTTGGCCCTCCAAGGCGAATAATACCCGCTTCTTGTACAATCTTACGGCCCAAATCTTCATCCCAAACAATGATATAGCTTTCACCTTCAAAAGTAATTTGCGCACCATCTTCTATCTTAACCGGTTGCGGCGCAGTTTCAAAACGTGATGCAATCCATTGTATTTTGCGCTGGATAAAATCTAATGCATTCTCAGTCGGTGCATGGGTTGGCAGCGATATTTTAATAACTCCGCGTACAATATCAGTACGCAATGATATATTGCGCGCGCGCGGATTGCGCTTCCAAATTAGTCCAATTTTGCGCCCCTCGATTGTGATAGAATCAGGTTCGTCAGAGCGGTTTTTCGACAATATGCTGTTCAATCGGTCCAGCATGATCCTCCGATACAGCGCGCCCCCTAATGGATATGCCTGCCTCAACTATGGTTTCATGGCTGCCGCTTATCAAATAATGCCAATCAAAAAGCGGTTTGCCTTCTGCTCTTAATTTATAGGCACATGTATCAGGAAGCCAAGGGAAATTATCGACATTATTTTTGGTAAGACGGATACAATCGGGAACTAAGAAACGCCGCCGTCGATAATCGCGGCATTGTCCGCTCTGTGTATCAAGCAATCTACAAGCTACATTGGTGGGGTATATTCGGCCACTATCTTCGTCTTGGACTTTATGCAAACAGCATTTTCCGCATCCATCGCATAATGCTTCCCATTGGGCACGGTCTAAGTTCTCAATAGGGAGTTCCCAAAAATTATTGGTTTCAGGCGTGCTCAATCTAGCGCACCCATTTGGCCAATTCTTGCATAACCAATTGCGGCGCTCCCTCATCTATATCAGTATTAAGATCATCAAGTGGTAATAAAGCTAATGGTGAACCATCTGGACCCATTAAATAGGCAATTTGTGAATGTCCTATAATATAATTAATATTAGGATCAGCATTTTCTCCAACAGGTTCGATTTTATTGTAAACAACAGCAAATTTCTTTGCTGTTACTGCGGTTTGTTCATCGCTACCGCGCAACCCTATCAGACGAGGATGAAAAGAATCAGTAAATTGTCGGAGTATTACGGCGGTATCACGTTTTGGGTCGATACTAATGAATATAGGTTGAATCTTTGCGGCTAGGTCAGCTTCTTCATTTTCAAACTCAATTAGACCTGCCATCAAATTTTGCATATCTGGGGAGCAAATATCTGGGCAGCTTGTGTAGCCAAAATATATGATCCGATACTGACCATCAAATTCTCTATAACTGCGCATTTTTCCATTTTGATCGGTTAATGAAAAATCACCACCTATAGTTGCCCCTGCTAGCGGTGCATTGGATAACGGGATCTGTTCATTGCCGCACGCCATGATGGACAATGAAAATAGTGATGCTGTCACTATTTTTACAGATGGAATAGCAAAAAACTTCTTTAATGTACCGATATGACTGTTTTTGTTCATTTGAAATCCACAATGAAAATGCTAATAGAGGAATCAACTTATAGCTTTATAGAGCCATGAAACATTATTAACATATAATATTTGGGGTTTAATGCATGTCATCCTTGTCTATCCGTAATATTTTTTTGAAACTTGCATTGGTAATATCTCTATTTTTGGGCCTCCAAAATTCGGCACACGCCCAATTTGCAAATACGGATAGTGATCAATTTCTGCAGGCCGTTGATAAACGCGAGGGAGCAGAAGCAACCAAATTTATAGACCAAGGTCTAATTAACACCAAACAACGCGTTACAGGCCGTACAGCATTACATATCGTAGTAGAACGCCGTGACCTTAGATGGCTCAACTTTTTACTGGCCAAAAAAGCACGCCCAGATGTAAAAGACCGAGATGGTTTATCACCGCTGATGCGCGCTGTAGAATTAAACTTTGTTGAAGGTGTCGAATCTATATTAAGACGCAATGCAGATGTTGATTTTCCTAACCGTAGTGGTGAAACACCGCTCATTAAGGCAATACATTTGGGGCGTCCAAATTTGGTGCAAATTTTATTAGATGCAGGCGCTGACCCTGACCGTAATGATATTATTCAAGGCCTATCAGCCCGTGATTATGCCAAACGTGATCCACGTAAAAGCAGAATATTAGCGCTAATCGAAGCCAATGATGAAAAGAAAAGAAAAGCGGCAGAAGAAAAAAGTGAGAATGGTAACGGCCTAGATTTATCGGGTTTCACGGGACCTGAACTCTGAATTTCTAGCACAAATTATAGAATAGACATCCATAGTCGATTGAGTCCATATAAAGCTTAATCAAATTGTTTTTCACTACTCGCAAATATCAAATAGAATATTAGGCCAAAAGCTGTAACGAAGCCACCAAGTTGGAAAACCAACGTCCATGAGCTTGTTTGCTGCAATATAAAACCAGCGAAATAAACGCTGATAGCTCCTGCGATAGTCCCTGCTGTATTGGTGATACCCAGCAATGATCCAGCATGGTTAGGGGCTAGGTCCATGTGATTAACTGAAAAACCACCCGTAACAAAAGCGCCCAAACATGCCCCTATCGTCATAATGGCAATAGCACTATAGGCGTCGGAAGCAAAGCTTACAGACATCATGGAAGCGGTAATTCCGCCAAAACCAATACACATCATCAGTTTGCGAACTTTAACAACTTCCATATTTTTTTTGATCAAATAATCGGCTGTAAAGCCTGCGATATTGAGGAAGATAAAGGTTCCTATATGCGGCATAATGGCCAATATCCCAACACTAGCAATATCAATGCCATAAGCACCGCTCAAGAAAGTGGGCAACCAAGATAAGATAAGGAAAAGAGTCCAATTGTTGCAAAAATGCGCAACAATGATCGCCCAGACCGATGTATTTTTGAAAACTTTGGCCCACGGCAGGCTGCTAATTTTACTTTTTGTACCCATACCATTATTAATAATCTGTAATTCATCGCCTGTGATTTTAGGATGATCTTTTGGATAGCTGGTTACAAGCGCTTGCCATGCGATCCACCAAATTAAACCTGCACCTCCAAAGAGATAAAAGGACCACTCCCAACCCAAATAAATGACAATGATAGGGGTAATGGAAAGAGCGAATATTGTCCCAGCGGCAATAGCACTATTGGCAATGGCAACCGCACGCGAGCGTTCAGCCAGCGGAATCCAGCGGCTATATAGGCTATAAAATGATGGGAAGGCAACGGCTTCACCCATACCCATCAATATACGCATCATGATAAGCGCGGCTATACCAAAGGCCGCAGCGGGCGGCGTAAAAACAGTGAAGATTGACCAAGCAATAACACCAACACCCAGAACGATTTTGCCGCCATATTTATCGGCCAAGCGCCCACCAATGACTTGTAAGAGTGCATAGCCAATGAAAAAGCTACTTAATATACGGCCTTGGGTTTCCTCATCCCAGCCATAATCTGCGACCATTGGAATCATGGCGATGGAGATATTGACGCGGTCGATAAAACAAATGAAGATCGCAACAAATACTAAAAACACTAATAAGTGGCGTTGCTGCATAAATTGATCTTTCTATTTAATCTCTTGATAGATATCTTAGGCAAATTGGTCCGAAAAGCAAAGCTAATCAATAGTTTCATGATTACTGCAAGGCCGCCGTAACGTCATGCCTATATATCCAATCTAGCGCCATCATGCTGGCTGCATTACCGCTAACTTTATCAGCTATTTTTAAGGATGTTTGCTTGCGGATTCGGCTAATTTCATCTTCATGATGAAACAATCGCATATTGGCATTGGCTGCCTTCTGTATCTTGGATGTGCGCGCTATACGGTGACTATACAATGATTCTACACCTCTGATCTGGTGGGCAGATAATAATTGCGCTAAAATATAGCTATCTTCAATGGCCATAGCCGCCCCTTGTGCTATGAAGGGCAACATTGCATGCGCAGCATCCCCCAATATAACCGCACGGCCATCATGCCAACGGGATAGGGGCTTACGATCATATAAAGCCCATTTGAAATGCGTATCGGATTTGTCAATTAGAGACGTAACAATCGGATGCCATCCATCAAAATCAGCTAGAGCTTCTTCTTTACTTCCTAGCCCACACCAATCTTCATCATTATCACTTTGAGGCCAATCGCTCTCTACAACACCAACAAAATTGGCCAATCCATCACCCAGCAAATAGGTAACAGCATGCTTGCCTTGCCCCATCCAGACGCTCGCAGCGGGCGGCGGGATATTGCGACCAAGCCTTGCCAGCGGAACAGTCATCCGCCACGCGATATTGCCCGTATATTGTGGTTTTATGGGACCGCAAATTTGATTGGCAATCACCGATTTTATACCATCAGCACCGATTAAAATATCACCACCTATTTCTTCGCCATTGGCCAACTTTGCCTTTATTGAAACTTCATCTTGGTCATAACCGATGACAGGCATATTTAAGTTCATGGCACCAGGGGATTGTGCAGTAAGCGCGTCCAATAAAATATGGATAAGCTTAGCGCGGTGAATGTGTAAATAAGGAGCACCGTAGCGGCGTTGCATCTGGCTTCCCATCGGGCTGCTCATAATAACTTTACCGCTTATACCATCGCGCATTTGCGATGCTACGGGACGAAAGGCTACCGCTTTTATGGCATCACCCAGTCCCAATGCCTGCATCACCTGTATTGCATTGGGGCTAAGTTGAATCCCAGCGCCAATTTCACTTATTACAGGGGCTTGCTCTATGACCTTCACTCGCCAGCCCTTGGCCAATAAACATAAAGCGCTGCATAACCCACCAATACCACCGCCAATAATAAGCGCCTTCATAGCGGGATATGCAGTTTCAGGCATGGTTTAGCTCATGCGGTGCAGGGCGCAAATTTTATTCCCTGCAGGATCACGCAGATAAGCTAGATATAGCGGGCCCATGCCGCCTTCACGAACACCAGGAGGATCTTCGATCGCTGTACCGCCATTGGCTATGCCAGCGGCATGCCATGCATCGGCTTCTTTGGTACTGGCCGCATGAAAACCAACGGTACCACCGTTCATACCGCAAGCTGCCTGTCCATCGATTGGCTTGCTGATTGAGAAAATACCAGTTGGCGTAATATAAAAACAACGGCCTTTTTCATCAATCACACCTTCGGGATGACCCATAGCGCCCAACACGGCATCATAGAATTTTTTCGCTTCATTGACATCATCTGCGCCGACCATGATATGGCTAAACATTTCATTCTCCTTAAATTTATTACAGAGCCAACCCTAACCATTATTTTCAGAAAAACTAGCGAGAACATCACAAATGATAATATATTTACGCACAATAGGTTGCAAAGTGGAATTGACTATGGTTCATCCTAATTCCTCTTAATGGGGAGAGCGATATGAGTGGAATAATTGATGGCATAAATAGCGAGAGATTTGCATCACTACGCGATGTATTTGCAAAAAATTTTACCGATAGAGGTGAAATGGGAGCATCATTATGCGTAAGTGTAAATGGTGAAACCGTCGCTGATCTATGGGGCGGCATGGCTGATACGGATGATCCTTGGACACGCGATACAGTGTCCACCATCTTTTCCTGCACCAAAGCAGCAACAGCATTATGTGCGCATATGCTTATTGAGCGCGACCTGCTTAACCCCGCAGCTTTGGTGTCAGAATATTGGCCCGAATTTGCGCAAAATGGTAAAGAAAATACCACGGTGCAGATGATGCTCAATCATGAAAGCGGGGTTCCTGCTTTTCGTGATCCTATTCCTGCTGGCGGCTTTAATGATTGGGATTATATGATCGGCCGTGTTGAACAAGAAGAAGCGCACTGGCCCGTTGGCACACGCAATGGCTATCATATGGTCAGCTTTGGCTGGACCGTTGGCGAATTGGTGCGCCGTGTTTCGGGCAAGTCGCTGGGCGAGTTTTTCCGCGATGAAATAGCTGCGCCGCTGGGCATAGACTATTGGATAGGTCTACCCGATGATGCAAAGCCGCATATCGCACCGATTATCCCGCATATGCCAACACCCGAAGATATGATCACGGAATTTGCACAGAATTTGATGACGAAACCCGATTCTATCCAAGCATTATCCTTTATGAATACGGGCGGTTGGTCGCCCAATGATCCAGTGGCGCAGAAAGCACAAATTGGTGGTGCTGGCGGTATTTCTAATGCACGCGGCCAAGTGGCAATATACAAGGTTCTAGCCAATGGTGGATCGCATAATGGCGTCACATTATTATCGGCGGATTATATTGACAAAATGCGCCGCGTTTCCACAGCCACACAAATCGATGCGACATTGTTGGTGCCAACGCGCTTTGCATCAGGCTTTATGAAATCGATGGACAATAGAGCGCATAAAGGCGGTGAACATATGACCTGCATTATCGGAGAAGGCGCATTTGGTCATGTCGGTGCGGGAGGCTCCATTGGTTTTGCTGACCCTGATCATGGCCTAGCTTTCAGCTATACTATGAACAAAATGGGACCAGGATTATTGATGAATGATCGCGGGCAAAGTTTGATCAATAAAACCTATGAAATATTGGGTGTGCATTTATAAAATGTCTTCGCTATTATTTGGTCATAGCATATATATTAAGGGATATGAACATGCAGCAAGCGATAGATTTTAAAGCCGATTGCGACGCATTATATACTTTGCTTGATCCATTAGAAGAAGCTGAGTTTACCATAGAAACGGGTTTCAAAGGCTGGACCTTTGATATGATATTGCGCCATCTCTATGTTTGGAATGGTGCGGCGGCGTTATCGCTTTCAGGGAATGAAGAAGCCTTTAAAGGATTTTTTTCGAAAGTTGCGAGAAGCCTGCAAAATGGTTCCTTGCCAGATTTTGAGAGTAGCTATTTAGGTGGTCTATCGGGGCGCAAATTATTGGATAATTGGCACAATGATTATCCCAAAATTGTCGAGGCTTTTGCCGATACGGACCCGAAAATGCGAGTTCCATGGGCGGGGCCGAGCATGTCAGCGCGCTCATCCATCACCGCGCGGCAAATGGAAACATGGGCGCATGCGCAAGCTATTTATGATACACTTGGGGTGGTACGTATCAACAATGATGGCATCAAAAATATCGCCATATTGGGCGTGAACACATTTGGCTGGACGTTCAAAAATCGCCGCGAAGATATACCCGATAATATGCCTTATCTTATGCTGGATGCACCCTCGGGCGAACAATGGACTTTTGGCGAGGAAAGCAATGAAGAGCGCATAGAAGGATTGGCCGAAGAATTTTGCCAAGTGGTGACACAAGTGCGCAATATTGGCGATACAAATCTTGACGTACGCGGCAGTGTTGCAACGCGCTGGATGAGCATTGCGCAATGTTTTGCGGGCCGCGCGGTTGATCCGCCAGCGGTTGGGGTGCGCGGTATTAAAGCATAGTTGCATTTCCAATATTAATCGTGCAGTTAAATATGGATGAGGAGAGTTTAATGAGCGATTGGCCAAAATTATCATGGGATGGATTGCCATCTGGACCTTTACAAGGGTTAAAGGTGGTGGATGCATCGACCGTGGTATTGGGGCCAATGGCGACATTGAATTTGGCTGACCTTGGTGCAGAGGTCATCAAAATCGAAAATGGTGAAGGCAAATTTGCGGGTGATATGATGCGCTATGCGGGCGATTCACCCACGGGTGATTTGGGTCCAATATTCGCAGCGCTAAACCGTAATAAAAAATCGGTCAAAGCTAATTTGAAAACCGAAATAGGCAAAACCCTCATTACCAAATTGCTTGAAGGCGCAGATATATTCTTTCATAACGTCCGTATGGCGGGGATGGAACGTCTGGGACTGGGGTATGATGAAGTCAAAGCGATTAATCCCGATATTATCTATGTGCATGCGGCGGGTTTTGGTAAAGATGGACCCTATGGCGAGCGTCAAGCCTATGATGATTTGATTCAAGCGGCATCGGGTTTTGCTGCATTGTCGGAATTGCGCGATGGAGAGCGCCCCAATTATGCACCATCTTTGGTGGCGGATAAGGTTAGCGGATTGTTCGCGGCCAATGCAATTATGGCAGCCTATATTGCCCGCAGCAATGGCCATGGTGGGCAATTTGTTCAAGTACCAATGTTTGAATGTTTCACATGGTTCAATATGGTCGAAAACCTCTGGGGTGAAACCTATATTCCAGGCAATGGTAAGCTTGCTTATACGCGTTCGATCAACCCGCGGCGCAGGCCTTATCCAACCAGCGATGGTTATATAGCGCTTGTTCCCTATAGCGATGCGCAATGGGAAACTTTCTTTGAACTTGCAGGAAAGCCGGGTATCTTTAGCGACCCGCGCTTTGCCGACTATAGCGAGAGAACCAAAAATATCGGAGAGCTTTATGCGCTGATTGAGGAATCTACAGCAACCAAAACTACTGATGAATGGTTAGAGCTGATGGATGCGCATAATATCCCTGCTATGCGCTATAACCGTGTTGCCGATGTGCTTCATGATGAGCATTTGGAAGCGGTTGATTTTTTTGAAGCACGGAAAAGCGAAAAAATGGGTGATTATCGCTCAATGCGTCATCCCGTACGTTATGATCAAACCCCTGCATCCACCTATGGAGACCCGCCTACATTAGGAGCAGATAGCGCAGAGGTTTATGCTGCTTTAGACCTTGATTGGCCTCAGTAATTTTAAACTATAATATTTACTTCAATATGCCGCGCATGATCAAATTAATCGTATGTTCACGATACCCATCGCGCATTTCATCGGTTATATCGGCTTGGTCATAACAATGATGCAACACCAATCGCGCCGAGAAAAATCTATCAGCAGCGCCCGTAACGGTGAAGTAAAACATTTGCGGATCAATATTGAGAAACACGCCTTCTTTAATACCGTCTTTGATCAGAGTATCATAAGATTTAGAGATAGGAATTAAAAATTGCTTGGCGATATTTGATGCTTCTTTCGCAGGATTGTCGCGCACCATCCGCATTAATAGGCGGTTTAAATAGGGATAATCATAATAGGTATCGATAACCTTGCCGATATGTAACTCTACCTTATCTCTAGCAGGCATATCTTTATTCGCTAACGCTGCTAAATCATGAACGATGCGGCTCATGTCCCGTTCTAATAAGGCCAGCATCAAACCATTTTTGTTGCCAAAATAATATTTCACCAGAGCGCTATTAAGGCCCGCTTTGGCGGATAATTCGCTCAGCGAGAGATCAATCGTATCGCCGCTACGCATAATTTCGGACGCAGCTTCCAAAAGCTGGATTTCCGCTGTATTACTATCATTTATCGTATCATTCATCAAAGCCTCCCCCAAGCAAGGCTATCAGTACCAATGCCGTAACGTTTAGCTATAGTCAACCTCATCCCACCATGGGAAAAAGTCTGGCATATCTGTGCTAACTTTATCGGGATATTGCGCATCGCGTTTTTCCAAGAAGCTAGTAATGCCTTCTTTGGCATCATTAGTTTTGGCACGTGTGTAAATAGCGCGGCTGTCAATTTTATGTGCTTCCATAGGATGCGCTGCGGCGGGGTTGCGCCATAGCATGTGGCGCGTAAGTGCGATTGAAACAGGGGCTGTATTATCTCTTATTTCATGCGCCAATTTCAGGGCGGCTGGTATTAAATCATCAGGCTCATGAATAGAACGGATAAGACCGCCCGCTAAGGCTTCATCCGCATCAAACACGCGGCCGCTCATGCACCATTCAAGCGCTTGCGCACGGCCAACAAGATTCGGTAAAAACCATGAAGATGCTGCCTCTGGCACGATACCGCGCCGTGCAAAAACAAAACCAAAACGTGCCTTTGTGCTAGCAAGACGCATATCCATAGGCAGCTGCATCGTCGCACCAATACCAACGGCAGCGCCATTAATCGCGCCAATGATGGGTTTATGACATTCATACATACGCAACGTTAATATACCGCCCGAATCACGAACGCGCTCATCGCTATAGCTATCAACGGGATCATTATTGGCAAAAGGTTTATGCCCGCTATCTGGCGTTAAATCTGCACCTGCGCAAAATGCTTTGCCAGAGCCCGTAAAGATAATTGCTCGAACAGCATCATCTGCATCCGCCAAATCCAATGCACTGCATATTTCGCGCATCATCACATTGGTAAAGGCGTTCATTTTTTCAGGTCGGTGCAAGGTTATGGTGGCAACGCCATCGCTCACATCATAAATGATTTGTTTGAAATCTGTCATAATCCTACACCTTTATGTTTAGCATATCATTGGTTTATCTTGGGGCCATTCTGATACCGCCATCAAGACGTACATCTTCGCCGTTAAAATAGCCAGTTTCGATCATGCATAAAGCAAGCTTGGCATATTCATCGGGCATACCAAGGCGCGGCGGATGCGGCACCATAGCGCCCAGAGCATCGCGCACTTGTTGCGGTGCACCTGCGAGCAATGGCGTATCAAAAATACCGGGCAATATGGTGTTCACTCTTATGCCTTCACGCGATAAATCTCGCGCTATTGGTAATGTCATACCAACAACGCCGCCTTTTGATGCGCTATAGGCCGCTTGGCCGATTTGACCATCTTCGGCGGCCACAGATGCGGTATTTACCATCGCGCCGCGATCACCATTGGCCAGCGGATCAAGCGTCAACATACCAGCCGCTGATTTGGCAATGCAACGGAACGTGCCAACCAAATTAACCTGAATAACAAAATTAAACGCATCCAATGGAAAATGTTTGATGCTGCCATCTTCTTTGGAACGGCTAGCGGTCTTGATAGCATTGCCTATGCCTGCGCAATTTACCAAGATACGTTCTTGACCATGGGCGGCGCGAGCCTTTTCAAAACCAGCATCAACGCTGTCATCATCGGTAACATTCACTTCGCAAAATGTGCCGCCAATTTCAGCAGCGGTTTCTTCGCCTTTTTCTTTATTCATATCGAACAAAGATACTTTGACGCCTTTTGACGCCAATAAACGTGCGGTTGCAGCGCCTAATCCAGAGGCTCCGCCCGTTACTACCGCTGATACATTCTCATTTAGTTCCATAATATTCACTTTCTGTAATTTGTATAATGTGTCTCATTATGTCGATGATCTGTGACAATATGTCGAATATTTATGATCCATATTATCTATTATCACAGATAATGGCTAGTTGAGCCTTTCAATGATGGTGACATTGGCTTGGCCGCCGCCTTCGCACATGGTTTGCAAACCATATTTAGCACCGCGATTCTCCATCGCGTTTAGCAATGTTGCCATTAATTTTGTGCCTGATGCGCCCAATGGATGCCCTAATGCAATAGCACCACCATTGACGTTCAGCTTGCTATGATCGCCGCCCGTATGTTGCATCCAAGCCAGCGGTACTGGTGCAAAAGCTTCATTGACTTCATACAGATCAATATCCTCAATCTTCATACCTGCACGTTCCAACGCCCGATTAGTCGCAAAGAGCGGCTCTTCGAGCATGATAACTGGATCACCAGCGGTAACGGTGAGATTGCGGATCACTGCGCGAGGGGTAAGGTCATGATCTTTTAAGGCCTGTTCGCTGCATACCAAAACCGCCGAAGACCCATCGCAAATCTGGCTGGCATTGGCCGCGGTAATCGCGCCGCCTTCTTGCAGGATTTTGACGCCGCCAATGCTTTCCATCGTAGCATCAAATCTAATGCCTTCATCGACATTATGCATGACCTTGCCTTCGGGTGTGTCCACTTCAATGCCGATAATTTCATTGGCAAATGCTCCGCTTTCGGTTGCGGCAATTGCGCGTTTGTGGCTTTCAAGCGCATAGGCATCCAAATCTTCGCGGGTGAGGCCATATTTTTTGACCATCATTTCTGCGCCCATAAATTGGCTGAATTGAATGCCTGGATAGGCCTCTTCCATACGCTCGGATTTATTATTGCCAAGCCCAGCATCTTTGAAAAGCTTGAATGTTGACCCCATGGGGACGCGGGTCATGCTCTCAATGCCGTGGGCAAGCACCA
>CALDZL010000141.1 GCA_937944295.1 uncultured Sphingorhabdus sp. | reverse complement strand
TGCTTCTTCGTAGCGGGTAACATCATTCACACCCACACCATCCAAATACCCATTGGTACCTGCAAAGATAGAAACGGTTTGCTCTTCGAATGGAAGCGGTGAGAATTGTGGTTGCTTGAGAAGCTGCGTTAGACGTGCACCGCGATTAAGCAGGGCTTGCGTAGCTGGATCAAGGTCACTGCCGAACTGAGCGAAAGCTTCCATTTCACGATATTGCGCCAATTCGAGTTTAATCGAACCAGACACTTTTTTCATCGCTTTGGTTTGCGCGGCGCTGCCGACACGAGACACGGATAAACCAACGTTAATCGCTGGACGAATGCCTTGATAGAATAGGTTGGTTTCGAGGAAAATCTGACCATCGGTAATCGAAATCACATTGGTTGGGATATAGGCTGAAACGTCACCCGCTTGAGTTTCAATGATGGGCAGAGCGGTCAAAGAACCGCTACCATTATCTTCATTCATTTTCGCAGCACGCTCAAGAAGGCGGCTATGCAGATAGAAAACGTCACCAGGATAGGCTTCGCGGCCTGGAGGACGACGAAGCAGCAACGACATTTGACGATATGCAACGGCTTGTTTGGAAAGATCGTCATATACGATCAATGCGTGCATGCCATTATCGCGGAAATATTCGCCCATGGTTACGCCTGTATAAGGCGCCAGATATTGAAGCGGTGCAGGCTCAGAAGCCGTTGCTGCTACAACGATAGAATATTCCATTGCGCCATTTTCTTCGAGTTGACGCACTATTTGAGCAACGGTCGAACGTTTTTGGCCCACGGCAACATAGATGCAATAAAGCTTCTTGCTCTCATCATCACCTTTGTTGACTTCTTTTTGGTTGATGAATGTGTCAATCGCAACAGCGGTTTTACCCGTTTGACGGTCACCAATGATCAATTCGCGCTGTCCGCGTCCAACGGGAACCAGCGCATCAATCGCTTTTAGGCCTGTTTGTACAGGCTCATGTACAGATTTACGCGGAATGATACCTGGTGCTTTCACCTCAACGCGCGAACGTGTTTTGCTTTTAATAGGGCCTTTTCCATCGATAGGATTACCGAGGCCATCAACAACGCGCCCAAGCAATTCTTTGCCTGTTGGAACGTCCACAATAGTGCCAGTACGCTTAACGGTATCGCCTTCTTTAATTTCAGCATCTGATCCGAAGATCACAACACCAACATTATCGGCCTCTAGGTTCAGTGCCATGCCCTGAATACCATTTGAAAATTCGACCATTTCACCAGCTTGTACTTGGTCGAGGCCATGGACGCGGGCAATACCATCGCCCACTGATAATACACTGCCAACTTCGCTGACTTGTGCTTCATTGCCAAAATTAGAGATTTGGTCTTTGATGACCTTTGAAATTTCTGCTGCGCGGATATCCATGTTGTATTCAGCCTTTCATCGCGTGCGAGAGGGTATTGAGACGGGTTTTTATGGAACTGTCGATCATTTCGCTGCCGATTTTTACAATCAGGCCGCCAAGTATCTCTGGGTCCGTGTTTAACGTAAGAGCAACGTCGCTGCCCATACGTTTTTTTAATTGTTTTTGTAATTCTTTTTCTTGTGCTGCGCTCAAAGGCCGCGCTGACGTTACATCGGCGCGTATCTCGCCGCGATCATTGGCGGCGAGCTTTTGAAATGCAGCCGAAACGGATGCAATTTCCGATAATCTGCGATTTTGAGCGAGGACTCCTAATGTTTTGGTGGTGAGAGGATCAAGCTTCATTTTTTTTGATAGTGCAGCGACAATATCACTTGCTTGATCGCGTGTTATCAAAGGGTTGGTTGTAAGCGCTTTAAAGTCTTTTGATTCGTTGAGCGCTGTATCTATTGCTACAAAGCTAGATTCGACCTTATCAATCGCTTTTGATTCTTGCGCCAATTGGAACAAGGCCGTTGCGTAACGCCCTGCTAAACTTGCTGCTATTCCGCCGGAATTATCCACGCGCTTTATATCCTCCAAAAAGGGAAACATTCTAAATTAAAAGTTTCTGTCGCTGCAAAAACTATATTCAATTGGGGCGCGGTTAGCATCGCTTATGCAGCAATGCAAGATCATGTTCGCACTATTTCCGATAGAAGTTAAAATTTGTATATTTTTTTGCATAATTTCTTATGCTTTCCATCGCCCTAAACTGTATGATTTATGTGATTTTGTGGGCAAAGCTATCAATTGTAATTTTTGTCTATATTGGATAGTTTGAATGAAATTCAAAGGAAATAATATGGCTGCGAAAAAAGACTATAAAGGCCTTATATATTGGACTGTGGTACAAAATTATCTGGGGCATATGACGATGGCTGCCACTGATGCTGGTCTGTGTAGATTATCTTTTGATGAAGATGAGCAAAAATTGGCCGAAAAATTTCCAAAAGCTAAATTGCAGCGTAATGACACGCTTAAAATTTTCGTGCAAACGGCCAAAGCTGTTGATAGCTCAGGGCCCTATGATGATATAGCGCTTGATATTCACGGCACAGAATTTCAGCAATCGGTCTGGGATCAATTGCGTAAAATCCCCGCTGGTGAGACACGTAGCTATAGTGATATTGCGCGCGCGATGGACAATCCAAAGGCCGTACGGGCCGTAGGCAGTGCTAATGGTGCTAATGGCATTGCGATCATTATACCTTGTCACCGTGTTATTGGCAGCGATGGCGGACTTGCAGGATATGCTTATGGGCTAACAATAAAAGAGAAATTATTACGGCGTGAAGGTGTTGTTTTAAATGAAAAATTACTCTTATAATTCTGAGGTATCTCTGCGCATTCGGGTGCTATTTTACATCTTGGCATTCATAAATAAGCACTTCGTTGGGGGTTTTGGGTAATATGGATTGAATAGCATCATTCATATTGCCTATCTTTTCTAATGCTTCAGTATCGGTAGTGCAACCACGTACATTATATAGATTACGTGCTTTGCGCGCATCTCCCATAGCTTTTAGATTTGGTAAATAGCGCTCAATGCGATATATATTTTTGCGCGGTTCAAAGCTTACCAAAGATATTTGATTGTCGACATTAGGAACAAAGCTTCTGCTCCATTTTTCCGCAATAGGATTATATTGAGTCCTGTCATTAACGCATCCGCTATCGCTCCAGTCAAAGCCTATATCATCTGGTTTTGATACCGTAATGCGGCTGCGATTTTTGTTTAAGACGCATATTTTCTTGCCCGCATATAATGTAACGTTTTCATCGGACTTTTCTTTTTTTGCACCACTGGCTTTTAGCGCTGCTAATATGTCCTCAATATTATTAAAATTAGGGCGACCAGCATAGCTTATAGCGGCGATGATTACAGCCAATAGAGAGCCGCCGACCAATAATTTAGCAGTTACCTTATTGTGCTTTTGAAACAGTATGTAAGATATAAAAGCTAGACTTATAGCGATAATCAATAGTAAAAATGTGATCGCTAAGCGGTTGTCGCGTGCCTCTATAACTTGATAGGTCGCTATTCTGCGATATTCTTCTAATTTATCGTCATGCGCTTCTTGCTCAGCGCGCTTTTGTGCCTCTATTTTACGATTGGCTTTTTCAGCACGTGCATTTTCTTCACGGGTTAATTCTGCAACGCTGCGGCAAATGCTGTTTGATGTTTCTATGCGAACATTGGCTTGGCTCAAAAATTTGGTAATCTCATTTGCTGCGATAGCAAAGAAAAATTCCGCATCATTGCCGCTAGAGAGCGATCCGAAGCTGTTAATTCCAACAATACGGCCGCAGCTATCGACTAGCGGGCCACCACTATTACCGCCGCCAATGGGGGCGGTGTGTAATAAAGTATTGAAATCCTTAGCGCTACGTCCAGCCGAAGTGTTTCCCTTTGTTTTTACAGGCGGGATAGGGCGTATCATATCCGCAAGGCTTAACCCTTGGGCAATATCAACCGTACCAGGATAACCAATAGCAAAAACATCACTGCCATCAGCGATTGGACCAATAAATAAATTTGCAGGAGTAATGCGCCCTTTGCCGCTGATTTGGAGTAAAGCTAAATCATTTTTTGGCGAATATGCTATTATAGTAGCAGCATAGTTGGTTGCTCCCTCGGATGGTATGATACCGATGCGCAAATTGGGGTCATAGCGTAATTCCTCAACTACATGCGCATTGGTGAGGATTTTATCTCCCGCTATTGCAACGCCAGACCCATGACTAATGGGTTCATTTTTTCCATCTTTAACATTGATAAGGGCAACGCGAACAACGCTGCGGCTAGCCGCACTAATATCAGATGGATCAGCGTAAGCTACTGCAGGAAATATATAATATAATAGCGCAATGATGTAGGCTAATATGAATGTTTTGAATATATTATGCGCCATATTTCCCTCAATAATTATATTTAGATTAACGGAATATGGATGTGTTTCAAACTAGATTATTTGGTTAGGAATAATTCTCACTATTTTGCGCCCCAAATAGCTTTTAATCTATTATCACGGCCACAATTTTTACGATATAATTTATAGCGTAAAGGGTTCTTTTTATAATAATCTTGATGATAGCCTTCAGCGAGATAAAATTTGCTACTAGGTACAATTTGGGTTGCTAAATCACGTTTAAAGAATTTCACTAGATAATCTCTCGAAGCTTTTGCAGCAGCCCTTTGCTTTGTGTTTATGGGAAAAATAGCCGCACGGTAGCTGGTTCCTTTATCACAAAATTGTCCTTTGCTATCAAAGGGGTCTACATTGGCCCAGAATATTTTAAGCAACTCCCCGTAGCGGACTTTTTTGGGATCATAAGTGACTCTAATCGCTTCATAATGCCCAGTGGTTTCAGTTATGACATCATCATAGCTGGGGCTTTTTGTATTACCACCCGTATATCCAGATACCACATTAGTAACGCCAGGCACTTTTTCAAAATCAGATTCAGCGCACCAAAAACAGCCCATTGCAAATATGGCTGTTTCATATTTCGAGGAAGATGTTTTACTGACGCTGCCGCTTAATAAGCTTGTTGGGGACTTAGCAGCCTGTAATGAATTGGAGATTGGCGATATCGTTACCAATAATATTACTGCAAATGCAATGATCATTGCTATTAGAGATATCCGTAAAGTTTTGATTTTATCCATTTGAAATCCACATAGTTTAAATATCATTATCTAATTCGGTGATTAATGCACTATGGTTACCGATTATCTTAAGTAAGATTATTTTATATCATCACTAAAAACTGACAAATCAATTTTATAGAAAACTATAAGGGTCAACATCCACAGCTATGCGCACGCTTCTCGGCCATTCCAAGGATTTAAGCCATGTGCGCATAATATCTTGCAGCGCTACATGTCGCCTTGCTTGGATCAACAATCTCTGGCGATAGCGTCCACGAAGCATAGCAAGCGGGGCAGGGGCTGGACCAAATACGACCATACCCTCTTGCTGCGGCGCGCTTTGCGCGATTAAGCGCGCTATGCTGGCAGCTTCGCTCTCTTCTTCAGAGGATATTATAATCGCCGCAAACCTGCCAAAAGGAGGCGCAGATGCATATTTGCGCGACAGAGTTTCTGCGGCATAAAAGTCATCGCGATCACCATTGACCAATGCTTGCAATACAGGGGCAGTAGGCGCGCGCGTTTGAATATAAACATGCCCTTTTTTGGTTGCCCGTCCAGCGCGGCCTGATGCTTGCGATATTTGCTGAAATGTGCGTTCTGCCGCGCGCAAATCACCGCCTTCTAATCCCAAATCGGCATCAATTATCCCGACCAAGGTCAGATTGGGAAAATGATAACCTTTGGTCACAAGCTGAGTTCCTATGATGATATCAATTTCATCATTCTCTACCTTTGAAACAAATTCAGCGGCTTTTGCGGGCGAGTATAATGTATCCGATGTTGCAACAAATGTTCGGGCCTCAGGAAATATCATTTTAACTTCATCATTGATGCGCTCTACGCCAGGACCACAGGCTACTAAAGTATCTTCTTCCTCGCATTCCTCGCAGGCTTTAGGCGGCGGCATGACATAGCCGCAATGGTGACAGGCCAGTCGTTTAACCAATCGATGCTCCACCATCCAGCTTGTGCAATTGGGGCATTGAATGCGGTGACCGCATGTTCGGCAGAGGGTGAGCGGAGCATAACCACGTCGGTTGAGAAACATGAGACTTTGTTCGCCGCGTTCGATATTATTTTCTATCGCTTTTATGAGGCGCGGAGCGATCCACTGACCGCGCTCTGGTACATCCTCGGTCAAGTCGATAGTTTCTATTTCAGGTAAATGCGCTCCGCCATAGCGTGATGCCATTTCAATTGCAGTATAGCGGCCAATTTCTGCCATATAGCGCGTTTCTAATGCAGGGGTCGCCGATGATAATATGATGGGTATATCTTCTTGCATCGCCCGCATGACGGCAACATCGCGCGCATGATAGCGCACGCCTTCTTCTTGCTTAAAGCTAGCCTCATGCGCTTCATCGACGATGATAAGGCCAAGATTTTTATAAGGCAGATATAGCGCCGAGCGCGCGCCAATTAATATGGAAGCATTGCCGTTAACCACAGCCCGCCATGTACGCCTTCGTTCGCTTTGTTTCATGCCGCTATGCCAGCTCGCAGGGGTGCTGCCAAATCTCTCTTCAAATCGTTTTAGGAAAGGTTGCGTGAGGGCGATTTCTGGCAGCAGAACAAGACATTGCTTGCCCATTTCAATGCAGGCCGCCACGGCCTCAAAGAAAGTTTCTGTTTTGCCCGACCCTGTGACACCATCGAGCATGATGGCTTCAAATTTTTGTGCTTTTGTAGCAGTTATTAATTGTTCAGCCGCTTTCGACTGATCGTCCGATAATTGTGGTTTGTAATGGTCTGGATTGGGAGGAGTAAAGTTATCGTCAATGTTAACCTCAATGGGTTCCAATGCGCCAGCTTTCACAAGGCCGCGAATAACCGCATCGCTAACTTCGGCTTTTAAGGCCAATTCGCGGATTAATCCCTGTTGGCCCTGTATTGCGTCTAATGCTTGTATGCGTTTTGGGGTCATACGTTCAGGAATTACGCCTGTGCTGCGATATTCTGTTACGCTGACAGCGGCGTTAAAAGCGGCAGAAGGTGGCAATATCATGCGTAGCACTGATGCCCTAGAGCATAGATAATAATGCGCTGTCCAGTCAACCAAATCGCGCAATGCCTTGTTCAGCGGCTTTATGTCTAAAACGCTGATGATTGGGCGTAATTTTGAGTCGGGAACAGGATTCTCTTCTTGGCTATCATTGTCCCACACCACGCCAAATAATTTTCGCGGACCAAGCGGGACTTCGACAATAGAGCCTATTTGAACGTCTATCGTTTCGGGGATAGCATAATCAAGCGGTCCTATGACTTTGGTCATTAAAATGATATGCGCTCGATTCATTCTATGACTATAGATGCTATTGCTCTCTCCGTCATTCATTTGCTGTACAGTTTACCAAATGCAGATAAGATTTTATGCTGTTGCCAATAGAAATAGAGAAATAGGGGATTAATATGAGCAATGTCGAAAACCAAATCATAGAGAATAGCAGGATATTGATGGATAATAGGTCGCTAAATAGGCGTGATATATTATCTTATGCTATGCTCGGTGGACTATTCACTGTGTCGGGTTGCGCAAGCTTGCCTGGTTTTGGCTTAACCGACACATTACGCCGCTTAATGACATTATCATCACAGCGCGCTTTTGCGCAATTGATAGAGCCAGGCGGTTTTTACGATGACCAATTAACCCGCATAGCATTGCCCGATCAATTTGGCGGCGGAGCAGGCTCTAGCCTCTTATCAGCGGTATTAAGTAGCGGTAAAGTGCGCACAGAGCTGCAGCAACAGGTGAACCGCGTGGCCGAAAAGGGCGCTGAACGTGCCGCCCCTTTTGTGGCTGAAAGCATTAAAACTATCGGTATTGAGGGCGCAAGTCAGATCATCAGAGGTGGCCCATCGGCCGCTACAGATTTTTTACGCGGCAATATTGGAAATAATTTGATCGGTATCATGGTGCCGGGGATAGATGAAGGTTTGAAACTATTTGACAATGGTCTGATATCGCGCGCTGTGCGGTCGATTGCTGGGTTTGACGTTGGCAAATTGGGCAATGATATTGTAGGCAAGGCTGGTAATAGTATTTGGTCCGCTATTGGCCGCGAAGAAGCCGCGATACGTGCCAATCCGCGCGAAACGGGTGACCCGCTGCTGATTGCCGCCTTTGCTCTGGCGGGGTGATAATACCGTGCTTTACTCAACGCCTTTGATCTTGCCCCATTGGCGCGCAGCGGTATAGCCCAAATAGCCTGTACCAAACAGTGCATAGAGCGGTTCGGGCAGGCCATTGAGATAAGCATTCATGCCATTGGCGATACTGAGCGCAGCTTCGGGTCGAATAGCAGCGATTAATCCCATCGGAATGGCCCAAAGTAGCATCACGTAGATGACATAAAGAAAGCTGGGCCGAGCGCGGCTGGTCCACGGGTCAGATGATTGCGATTCAGAGAGGATAGCGGATAATTGTGTTTTGATCGCTTCCATCTCTTGCGAGCCTTCTAGTTTAAGAAGCTCTAGCTTGGCTTTTTCGCGTTCTACTTTGTCGGGAATGATTTTATCAATGATTTTCCCGATGGGGCCGATTAATTTTGATAATATGCTCATAATAATCCTTTCAAATTAACCAATTCGGTGTTCTAACCAGCCATAGAGAAAGCTCTCATTGGTGCTACGTTTTTCTGCTAAACGAATATATCGCTCGCCTTGTAGAGCTTCAATGGCACGCAATAGAACGATCTCACCTCTTGCACCTCTTTTACGCAAATATGCTTTTAAAGCGGCGAGGGTGGCAGGGCCGATGACACGATCGATCTGTAAATCTTTATAATCACGTTCTTGGCGATTGAGCGCGTTGAGCGCACGTTGCGTAAATGAAACCGCTGTGCCAACCCCCATGTTTACTCCAGTATCAAACATTTCTGCGGCGATCTTTGGTGCTAATAAAGCTATTTTATCAAATTGAGGTTTGAGCCAATAAATGCGCTTATATATGTTATGTGCTTCGCTTTTGGGCATAGTTCGCATTAGGCCATTATAGCCCTGTTGCCGTGCGGTTTTAATAGTTATGCCCCAATTGGTCTCCTCGCCCATATCGTGCGGATGATTGGAATATCCTCCTTCGCGTTTTAGAACGTCATTGATTAATCGATCAATCATATATGAATCACCTTTCATTACTATAAATAACCATATAGGTTATATGTAGGAAAGAAAAATATGGTGATTAATAAGAATTTATGCAGTAAATATAGCTATTTTACTCGATTAAATGATGAGCTGGCATCGTGGTTTTCTGAAATTCTTAATGCATATATATAGGGATAGTTTTAAGCCCGCTAAAAAATAAATTAGGAACATTGAAATATCGTTTTATCCAATATTATTAGCCCTTATTTATAATTGTTGGGGAAGGGTAGCCTTGGGCTTGTTGCCGGTAAATTTGTGTTGGGTATCGATAGGCTATCATCATTCTCGGGCATTGTATTGGGTTTCTGTAATGGGGTATCGGTGATACCAAAGCGAGGCTCAATTTTATTAGGGTCAATTATAGTGCCCGATTTTGGTGAAGATTCTGATTTTCTGACAATGATTGGTATATCATCTAGGCCATCATTTTTGACAGAATCGGGTACATTCGCCGTTTTAATTTCGGATTGCTCAGATAATTGGCCAGAATTTGGTAGGCTATCATCATTGATAATTATGCCATCCTTTTCGATGCTTAGATCTTTTTTAAGCTTTTCGGATGCAATCGTTTCTTCCCTATTAAGATTCGCTGCATTATTTTGATTGCCTGATGCTATGACATTTCTGTTTTGTTTTAAATTACGGTTCAGAATATCATTTGATTTTATGTTTTTTGTAGCTGCTATTTTACCAATGTTACCAGCATTAAGCGGAGGAGTATCTAGAATCTCAGTCGCTATTGATGGTGCTGGTATGTCTGTTTTTGCAATAGACGAAGATGTGTTTTGACTATTATTTGCGATTGCAGAGCTATTAATATGTTCAGAAGAATTTTGGTTTTGAAAGCTGCCTATGGCTATGCTTGATAATAAGACCATCCCACCAATATATATAGCAGCACGAGAGGAGGAATGATTTGAGAGAAAGGCGCTACTCTTAATCTTGCGCCATTTATTGACGTTGGGCTGAGCAGTATATTTGCGATTATTATGTAGCGCAATGGGACGGGGCACAGCAATGGGTTCGCTGTCTAACTTTTCTGAGGCTATATTAGCATCGCTTATATCATCTTGAGGCAATTGAGTTGCGGCAGCAATAATTTTATCTGCTAGATTAGTAGGAATATCTGGATCATTTACCTGACCCAATAGATCATCTAATGAGGGCTTTTCACTATAGTATGTCATTTCATTATACCTCAAAATCCATGCAATTTATTCCGTTTTGGATTAATATATCTTGCAAATTTTTACGTGCCCTATGCAGTAAAGACTCCATTGCTTTAGTATTTAATCCTAATAACTCTGCGCTTTCAGAGTTTTTATATCCTTCATAATAACTTAAAATTATAGCAGTTTTATGACGTAATGGCAATGCATTTAGAGCATCTTCAATTTTCTCACTCAATTGATTTCTATCTATTACCTGATCTGGTCTTGGTGAATCATCCGCTATTTCAATCTCCGTATCATCGGAGACTATTGTATATTTTCGGCTGCGGTCAATTGATTTGTTCACAGTCACTCTTTTGAGCCACGCGGCAAGACCATTGCCTTTAGGCTGCCATGTGGGAGCTTTTTGCCATACAGTTGTAAATACTTGCTGTATAATATCTTCAGCTTCATGACTATCAGATAAAATCCGATAGGCAGTAGTATATAATTTACCACTATATTTTTGAACAAGATTAGCAAAAGCCAACTGATCGCCATTAGCGATCTTTTCTATAAGATTAATATCTTCTCGTTGATGACAGTCTGTTACGCTATTTTTATCGTAAACTTTTAGAGCATTAGATGACACATGGTTAAATGTGCCATTGCTGAGATTATCATCATTTGTGTCAGGTATATTGCCGCCACCTAAACTCACTGTCCACCCTTCTCGACATTACTCTACTGATAAATATTTAACAGAAATGAAAATTAATTCCAGAAAAATAATATTTCTCCGAAGGGTTTTAGAATTTGAAACGTTAATAAATTGTGATGCGAGTTAAAAACTCTCTGGCAATAATTAGAAAACATAAATTTTGAGTAACTGAATTTTAACCAACACACAGATTATAATGATAAATAGGGATGGAAAAATGGGGAATTTAAAATGCTGTACATGCGCTACAGCTATTGCAGTAGCGTTGCTATCTTCGCAGGCGCATGCGCAAAGTACTATAAACACACGGGTGACAACTCCGCAAATTACATCCCCTAGTGGCGATATTACCATAACAGATGATGGTGAAATTGATATTGATTCTGGTGTAGCTGTTACCGTTGATAGTGATAATGATGTCACCAATGATGGTGAAATCAATGTAGGTGATGCAGATAATGCACGCGGTATTAGCGTTAATGCAGGCGTTGATTCTGATATTGTGAACGATGGTATTATAAGAGTTATAGAAGATTTTGATGCCGAAGATGATGATTCCAATGGAATTGTAACAGGTCCTGTTGCTAATGCTCAGAACAGGGCAGGGATTTTTGTTGAGGATGGTGTCAACTCGGGTTCAATTGAAAATTCAGGTAATATAATTGTTGAAGGATTAAATTCAGGCGGCATAATCGTCAATGGCACATTTAATGGCGATATAACCAATACGGGCACCATCAGCGTATTAGGTGATAATAGTGTTGGTGTAAGGATTGATGATGTCGATGGAGATGTTACATTAAGAGGTAATGTTACGGTTGTTGGTGAGGGCTCGCAAGCATTTGTTGCGCGAGGTGATATTGATGGAGAATTGTTAATTCAGGGAAACCTCAGCCAATCAATAAATTTTCAAAATGATGGTGCGAATGCAAGGCTACCTTCCAGCAGTGTTAATGCGGATAGTGCTGCCGTTGAAATTACTGGTAATATCAGCCAAGGTATCGTTTTCGCTGTTCCACCGCCTAATGATGATACGGATGATAATGATGAGGATAATGATGGTGTCGCAGATAATGTCGAGGGCACTGCAAATGTAACAGCGATAGGTAATGGGCCTGCCGTTTTGATTGGCGGGACTACTGATACTGTTATTGGAGTGAATAATACGATAGCTGGTGGTTATTCTGTTATTGTTGATGGTACAATATTGGGTGATGGAGAATTTAGAGGTATCGATGGCTTTGGTATCGTGATTGGCGGACGCGGCGGTAATGTTGATGTCCAAGGCGGTATTAATGTGAATGGTACCGTTAATGCTATAACAGTCGACTCTATAGCTACCGCTATCTTGATTAACAGTGGTTCTAATGTGAATAGGATTGATAATTCGGGAACTATTGCAGCAAGCTTAACTACGCCTGGAGAAGGTGAGATATATGCAATTAGAGATTTCTCGGGGACATTGGATACAATTACGAATACGGGTTTTATATCTGCCATTGGCACGACAGAAGATGTTCGCCAAGCTATTTCTCTGTTTAATAATACAAGCGGCGTTACCATCATCCAAGAATTAAATGATGAAGATGCAGAAACGCGCATGGAGAATGAAGAAGATGGAGAAGAAGATAATACCGTTTTCACCGCTATTAATGGTGATATTGTAACGGGTTCGGGTAATGATCTTATTCGTGCTTCCGCAGGACGTATTGATGGGCGTACATTTTTTAATGATGGTGATGATACGCTGGATTTGCAGGGGGATGTTGAATATCGGGGCGGCGTAGATTTTGGCGCAGGCAGCGGGACTTTTAATCTTTCAGATGAGGCCTTATTCCGTGGTTTCTTAGATGCTTCTGATGAAAATGTTACTTTGAATATTAATGATCAAGCAAATTTTGAAGGTGAAATACGCGACGGGCAATCCTTATCAGTTGTTGTTAATGGCGGTACATTTGGTGCACTTAACAGCGATGTCCTAGAGTTTGATACATTGGAGGTAGGCGCTAATGGTACTATTAGTGTATTTATTGATACCGATGAAGATGAAAACTCTCGCATAGTCGTTAACAGAGCCGTTTTTGCCAATGGTTCGCAGATATCGGCCAATATTACTTCTATTGAAGATGCTGAGGGTAATTATACATTTTTGACGTCTAATGACATAGTCGGTGTACCACAATTTGATGATAGCACGGTTGCTTTACCCTTTATTTTCTCTGGTGAGATAGAGCAGATTGGTAATGATCTTGTATTAAATATTGAACGAAAGTCCGTTGATGAGCTTGGCCTAACACGATCAAGTGGAGAAGCTTTTGATGCAATTATTGATTCCGTTCAAACCAATGACACTTTTTCAGATAGTTTTTTAGAAATTGATAATAGTGAGGATTTGCAGACACAGGTTGAACAATTTTTACCCGATCATGCAGGGGGCATATTTGAATTTGCGTCGCGCAGTTCACGAACAGTGACACGGCATATAATGGATAATGAATCGCTCTATGAGAATGTAAGTGATTATAGCATATGGTTTCAGCCTATATTTTGGAGAAACACGAAACAAGCTACGGAAACCTCGGATTATGAAGTAAGAGCTTTTGGACTTTCTGCAGGTTTTGAACGTTGGTCTAAGTTAGGTTTTTTAGGACTCTCTTATAGTTATGTTGATGGTAGTATAGATAATAATATAGAAGAGAATGAGGCCCGTAATGAAGTTGATGCAACGCAACATGAATTTAGTGGTTTTTGGAGATTAAATAAAGGGCCCCTCTATGCATTTGCAAGAGCTTCCGGAGCTTTCTTATCAATATCAGGAACCAGAACATTTGAAGGTACTGCAAATGACAATGATATTGGCACTATTGCGAATGCGGAATGGGATGCGTTATTGGCATCAGCAACGGCAGGTGTAACCTATGATTTGAAGGCTGGAAAACGCCTTACACTGCGTCCTAAAGCTGTGATTGATTATTATTCACTTTATGAAGATGGGTATGAAGAAACAGGCGGAATAGATGAATTTTTGCTTACTGTTGAAGATAGAGATAGTGATCAAATTTCTGGTTTAGCATCTATGGCGCTATTGTATGAAATTGGTGAGGGAAACCAAGATAATAAACCGTTAACATTTGGATTAGAAGGTGGACGGCGTTTCAACTTGGGCGGCAATTTAGGGTCAACCGTTGCAAATTTTGAAGATGGAGACAGTTTCTCCATCACACCAGATGAAATAGAAGATGAATGGTTTGGTGAAGTAAAACTATTGGCAGGAGGATATGATTTTACCTGGCAAATAGCAGGACGTGGTTTCGAGCGTGATGGTGAAATTGGTTATTCACTTCGCGCTTCGTTGAGCTTTGCATTTTAAATGGAGAAAATTAAAAGGAGAAGTACTTGAAGATATTAAAGAATTAAATTAATCCCCCATAATAATAAATCCCTTACTCAAACTTGAAGCCATAATTCTTATGAACCCTATTCATTCGAATTGTGGTTTCTTTTTATGTGTGAAAATAATGATTTGAAAACTTGGTCGGGACGATAGGAAGAGAAGGCAAAGCAATAGTTGACTGAATTAGCTCCTTGTAATCACATAAATAATTATAATATATAAATTATTATAAATATAGTATGTAAAAATTGCTACAGAAATTGCTACAGAAATTGCTACAGAAACTGCTACAGGAACTCTAATGTCGCTATCGAAATATCTTGCTGCACGAAAAGGCTCCCCGAACTTATATGTTCGCTTGCCTGTACCTACACATCTTCAGGAAATATTGGGGAAAGTGGAAATATCCAAATCAATGAAAACCAGCGATTGGAAGTTAGCAGAAAAACGAGCAATAGCATTCATTGCAGACCAGCAACTAAGGTTTGAGAATCTATCGTCATCTGAAGGAAGTATCGCGCCAGCTAATTTAAATGAGCATATTGTTGAAGTTTATTATGACAAATTTTTGGCGGAACTAAACTCAAAGACAAAAATATTCTCTAGACAAGGTGTTCAGGAGCTACAGAATTGGCTTGGTAAGCTGCGCATAGAAAATTCTGAATGGGGACGACGTTCATTCGCTGAGGATTATGTCCGAGCGGAAGAGTTATTAACTGGTTTTCTTGATAAAAATGAATATCAGATTGATAGGATGGGAAAAGATTATGATGATCTTTTAGTATCTATAACTCACGCTATTATTGAAGCATTAAACGTTGTTATCAGACGGATAGAAGGTGATATCGATGCAGCTCCGCGTTCATCATATGTCGTCAATGTTAAACAACAAATAAAAGCAAAAGCTAAAGACGGTGAGAGAATGTCTGATTACAAGAAAAAATATCTAAACGAATTGATCAACGAAGAGAAAAGAGCGCCTTCAAACGTCGAACAATATGGGCAAATTATTGACTTATTTATTGAATGGTACGGTGATGAAAAAAACATCCAAGATATTATAAAAAAAGATGCTGCTGATTTTAGAGACCTGTTAGATAAATTTCCAGTTTCTAGAAAGAAAATCAGCAGACTTGCGAGCTCTAGCATAGAAGAATGCGTTACTATCGCTCAGAAAGAGAATTTGAAGCTTTTAAGCAATGCTTCAAAAGGAAAATATATCTCTCAACTATCGGGTTTTTTTGCTTGGTTGGTTAAAAGAGGTGTTTGCGAGAATAATATTTGGCACGGTATGAGTTACAAGGTTGATAAAACTGAGAACCGACGCCCAGCATTCACTACAGAACAGTTGAATGAAATTCTTAGCTCTCCATTATTTTCAGGTTTTAAAGAAGACGGTAAAGAGCATTTAGTAGGTAGGGTGCAATCTGATGATTGGCGTAAATGGATTCCTCTGCTTTGTATGTTTACAGGTTCACGTATAAGCGAAATCGCACAATTATATGTAGATGATATAGCAGAAACCAATGGGTGTCTGATCGGTTATTTAAAAGCAAATAGAGATAGAGGCCAATCTTTAAAGACTGAAAAGTCCATGAGGTTGGTAGTTTTTCATTCTACTTTATTAAATATGGGTTTTAAGGAGTTTTGGAAACGCCAAGCAAAAAGAGCTGAAAAAGATGGGAATATGCAGCTCTTTCCAGAGTTAAGAGCTGGTAAGCGACCAGAGTTGGGAGCAAGGCCATCTAGGTGGTGGAGAAATTACCTTGAAAAAATTAAAGTAAAAGAAAGAGGAGCTGCCGATGGTATTGGTGCTCATTCCTTCCGTCACGGTTTAGCAGATGAGATGCGCAAAGCTGGCTATTTAGACGATGAATTCGGTCAAATTGTTATGGGTCATACAAATCAATCAATGACCTCACGATATGGTATGTTACCGCAAGGTACAGTTGAACGACTTTCTGAGATGATTGAGGCAGTAAAGTTTGAGGGTGTTGATTTTTCTAAAATCATTTAAAATAATATGTAAATTAAGCAAAGAATATGATCTGCAATTTTTACCCCCAATGAGAGTTTATTAATGAGCAAATCAAGCGAACCTAAATATCTATCGCCACGCAAAATTCAAAAGATAAGAAGCAACGATATTCCCAAAAGCCGTAAAGGCAAATCATTAGTAAACGCCCAGAAATCTGCTATTCTTAATCAGATTGATAAGGATAAAGATTTATTAGAAACTATTGTTCGGGTCAGAGATGTCAGAGCTTCAATTGTTAGAGGGAGCGGAGGGCAAATAGACTTTCTCTCTGTATATGGGGAAAATGATTATGATTACGCTGTTCATGGAATCGATGTAAGATACTTTCCTAAATGGAGAGAATTATCAGATTTAATGAAAGCATATCTTGGATTCTTATTATCTACAATATGTAATGGTTATTCTTTTACTGCTGTCATTAATCCTGATTTAGAAGCAAGTTGGTTAAAGAATGATGTTGACCCTTTGGACAGAGTTAAGAGGATGCT
Source organism: uncultured Sphingorhabdus sp. (assembly GCA_937944295.1). Taxonomy (GTDB): domain Bacteria; phylum Pseudomonadota; class Alphaproteobacteria; order Sphingomonadales; family Sphingomonadaceae; genus Sphingorhabdus_B. The sequence goes on along the minus strand of CALDZL010000141.1, from coordinate 10,329 downwards.
TAGTAAACAACTCTCAAAACATAAAATAAACGGTATGCCTCTATTTCTTACTTTAGAAGGTAAAAGTAGAACTGGAAAAAGTAAAACCCAGTTGCACATACATGGATATTTTATACCAGATGATTCATTGGAAGCGACAACAATGAAAAAAGTTTTTGAAGATGCCTTTTATCCAGATTTAAAGATAAAAAAAGGAAGTAACATACCAGTAGTAATTGTGAGAAGCTATGAAATCCCTAACACATCGAATGGAGCAGTTCGTTGGGTTGATTATGGGGTGAAGAATATTTTATCACCAGGTGCTAAGATAAAGACATCTCAGATATATCTTACAAACTCATTACGCGGATGTGTGAAAGAGTTTTGGTCCATTATCAGACAGGACTTTGATAATTGATTGACTGTATGTTTACAATTCGTAACTAAAAACCCCTTATAAGATTTCTGTTATAAACCTGCAGAAACGATTAACGGCTGGTTTCTGCGGGTTCAGCTAAATCAGCAGATTGTGATGAAGTTTACACTGCAAACGTTGCATAAAGCATAGAAGTCCTAGAAAATACATAAATCTATGACCCTAGTGCTGCCAATTTGGCAATGAAGAAATTTAATTACCCATCCACAGGAAATCATAAAAACTAAGCGTGGTTTTATTGATAAGAATTGTTTTATAGAGAAAATCCATGCTTTATTTAGGCGTAGATTGCCCATAGAGCATGCTTGAGTGCTTTTTTAATGGTATCAGTGCTTTCTTCTTAAAATTGCTCTTAGGCGCAATCCTGAGACAATTATTCTGTTATTTATTATTATTCTTAGATAAGTACATATACCATAATTGTGGATATTCAAAAAATTCATGCTAAGCCCTAAGCAGAATCAGCAATAGCATTAGTTGCTAATTATTTGATTGTAGATTTTGATGGAGCAAATATATAAATATGGCAAGCAATGAACAGAGTTCTGCACTTCGTAGTCAAATTTGGAGAATTGCCAATGATGTGCGCGGTGCAGTCGATGGTTGGGATTTTAAGCATTTTGTTCTTGGAACGCTTTTTTACCGTTTCATCAGCGAAAATTTTTCTAATTACATAGAAGCTGACGATGAGAGCATAAATTATTCAAAATTATCTGATGATATTATAACATCGGAAATCAAAGATGATGCCATAAAAACTAAGGGATATTTCATCTATCCTAGCCAATTATTCTCCAACATTGTCGCGTCTGCAAATACAAATGATAGCCTCAATACTGATCTGGCATCAATTTTTGCTGCTATCGAATCTTCTGCGGCTGGTTATCCGTCTGAACAAGATATTAAGGGGCTGTTTGCCGATTTTGATACAACCAGCAATCGCCTTGGTAATACCGTTAAAGATAAAAATAAGCGTTTGGCTGATGTTCTTAAAGGCGTGGCAGGATTAGACTTTGGAAACTTTCAGGATAATCAAATTGATTTATTCGGTGATGCTTATGAATTTCTTATCTCAAATTATGCAGCCAACGCTGGAAAATCTGGCGGTGAATTTTTTACCCCGCAACATGTTTCTAAATTAATTGCTCAACTTGCCATGCATGGGCAAAAGACCGTCAACAAAATATATGACCCTGCGGCGGGTTCAGGTTCTTTGCTGTTGCAGGCTAAAAAGCATTTTGATGCGCATATCATCGAAGATGGTTTCTTTGGGCAGGAACTAAACCACACAACCTATAACCTTGCTCGTATGAATATGTTCTTGCACAATATCAATTATGACAAATTCAACATGCAATTGGGTGACACCCTAATATCGCCACATTTTGGTGATGATAAACCATTTGATGCTATTGTATCTAACCCACCGTATTCGGTCAAATGGGCGGGTTCAGATGACCCCACGCTGATTAATGATGATCGCTTTGCACCCGCAGGCGTTCTTGCTCCAAAATCAAAGGCAGACTTTGCTTTTGTTCTGCATTGCTTGAGCTATCTCTCTGCTAAAGGCCGCGCTGCAATTGTATGTTTCCCTGGTATTTTTTATCGTGGCGGCGCAGAACAGAAAATACGCAAATATCTGGTTGATAATAATTATATTGAAAGCATTATCTCGCTAGCACCTAATCTATTTTATGGCACCTCTATTGCCGTAACTATTTTGGTATTAGCAAAAAATAAAACCGATACTAATATTCAATTTATTGATGCTAGCGGTGAAAATTTCTTCAAAAAAGAAACCAATAATAATGTTATGTATGATAATCATATTGCTGATATTATGGATAAGTTTGATAGCAAGAAGAATGTAGCACATATCGCGACTTCTATACCTTATGATGAAATCGTTGAAAATGATTATAATCTATCGGTTAGCAGCTATGTTGAGTCCAAAGACACAAGTGAGGTGATTAATATCACCGATCTCAATGCAGAGATTGAAACCACTGTAAATAAAATCGATAGATTGCGTAGCGATATTGATTCCATAGTAGCTGAGATAGAATCATGAGCAAGCTAAGTTTTATTGAAAAACTGCTAGATGGTGCTGAGGTTGAATGGAAGCTACTTGGGAATGAGCATTTTTTTAAAATTGCTAACCAAGGAAGAAAACCAGTTAAATCTTCACTTCGTATTATTGGCGAAACTCCATATTATGGAGCCAATAATATACAAGATTACGTGAAAGGCTTCACGCATGATGGCGAATATGTTTTAATTGCGGAGGATGGTTCATCAAGTTTAGAGAATTATTCCATACAATATACAAACGGAAAATTTTGGGCGAACAACCATGTGCATGTCGTCAGCGGCACGTCTTCTATATATACTAGATATCTCTATCACTATCTTGACAATGTAAATTTTATTCCCTTTTTGACAGGTGGTAATAGGGCAAAACTAACAAAAGGGCAGTTGATTTTAATACCAATACCAATTCCATGTCCAGATAATCCAGAAAAATCGCTAGCTATACAGTCCGAAATTGTGAGAATTTTGGATAGTTTTACCGAGCTTACTGCCGAGCTTACTGCCGAGCTTACTGCCCGTAAAAAACAATACAACTATTTTCGCAATAAGTTACTGACTTTTGATGAAGGTGATGTAGAGTGGTTGCCGTTGAGTGAAATAGCCCACTATTCAAAGACGCGAATCAGCCATGACCAGCTTGATAATACCAATTATGTTGGGGTTGATAACCTATTACAAAATCGCGCTGGCAAAACAGAGTCTAACCATGTCCCCACGTCAGGTAATTTAACAGAATATCGTGAGGGCGACACTTTGATTGGCAATATTCGTCCGTATCTAAAAAAGATCTGGCAAGCAGACCGCGTTGGCGGAACTAATGGTGATGTTTTAGTTGTTCACTCAATCGAAAACAATATTAATCCTCGTTACCTCTACCAAGTTTTGGCAGATGACAAATTCTTTGAATACAATATGCAGCATGCTAAAGGCGCAAAAATGCCGCGTGGCAATAAGCCTAAGATCATGGAATATAAAGTGCCTATTCCATATCCAAATGATCCTGAAAAGTCATTGGCTGAGCAAGCCCGCATCGTGAATATTCTTGATAAGTTTGATACTTTCACCAACTCGCTTCAAGAGGGCTTACCGCGTGAAATTGAATTGCGCGAAAAACAATATAAATACTATCGCGATTTATTACTGAACTTCCCAAAACCTATAGAGGACGTGGCATGAGTCTGACGCTGACAGAGGTAGCACAACAGTTAAACTCTCCTCGCACTAATAAAAAGGGGCAGGTAAAGCCAATCCCAAAAGTTCAGTTGATTTATGCTTTTAATGGCTCTGGCAAAACGCGCTTATCACGGGAAATGAAAGAGCTTATAGCGCCAAAAAATGAAGATGATGAAGAAAATCAAACTGAGTTATCACGCCATAAAATACTATATTATAGTGCCTTTACCGAAGATCTATTTTATTGGGACAATGATTTAGATGGTGATGGCCAGCATATTTTAAATATCCAAGCTAATTCATTCACTAACTGGGTCTTAGAAGATCAAGGCCAAGACCAAAATATCATCACCAATTTTCAGCGCTATGCTAATGATAAGCTTACTCCCCGATTTAATGAAGATTTTTCAAAAGTATCTTTCTCTATTGATAGTGGTGATGATGAGCGCATTGATAATTTAAAAATTTCCAAGGGTGAAGAGAGCATTTTTATATGGAGTATTTTTTACACATTACTTGAGCAAGCTATTAGCATAATTAAGGTAGCCGAAGAAAATGAGCGTGAAACAGAACAATTTAATCAATTGCAATATGTATTCATTGATGACCCAGTCAGTTCCCTAGACGAAAACCATTTGATCGAATTAGCACAAAATTTGGCAACGTTAATTAAATCGTCACCCTCAGATGGTCCAAAATTCATTATTACAACTCACAATCCATTATTTTATAATGTTTTATTTAATGCATTAAAGAAAGGCATAAAGTATAGATTGATACAGAATGAAGACGGTTATTTCGATTTTGAAACTCTTCAGACGGATAGTCCTTTTTCTTATCACCTTCATTTACTAGAAAAGCTTAAGTCTGCTTTTGAAAGCAATGAATTTGAGAAGTATCATTATAATTTACTGAGAAATATCCTTGAGAAAACTTCAACATTTTTGGGGTATGAAGATTGGTCTGATTTGCTCCCAAAAACTAGTGATGGAACGAATGACGCATATCTTAGACGCATAGTTGATATATCAAGTCATTCAAAACATTCTGGATATGAATTATCGGAATTGTCACAAGATGATAAGCGCTTGTTAGGTTTTTTGTTAAACTCTATTGCAAATAAAAAGTATGAATTTTCACAAAAATATCAAGTGAATATAGAAGAGGTCAGTTCAAATGGTTAAGCAAACCAAACCAATTGCGGAAACGAACCGTTTTATTGTGCTTGATAAATATAGCAGCGAATGGGAGGCTGTGGGTAATTATCAGAGTGAAGCAGATTTGGAACGTGAACTTATTCAAGATTTGTGCAATCAAGGTTATGAATATTTACATGAGTTGAAAACGCCTGATGCAATGTTGGCTAATGTCAGAAACCTGCTTCAAACCCTCAATAACATGCAGTTTACTGATGTTGAATGGGTTCGGTTTGTGGACAGTTTTTTAGACAAACCCAGTGATAATATTGAAGATAAAACGCGCAAGATACAGGATGATCATATTCATGACTTTGTCTTTGACGATGGTCATATCCAGAATATCTATCTGGTTGATAAGATCAATGTAGCGCGCAACAAAGTACAGGTCATAAAGCAGTTTGAACAAACGGGTTCACATGCCAACCGCTATGATGTTACTATATTAGTTAATGGTTTGCCGCTTGTTCAAATTGAACTAAAAAAACGCGGTGTTGCTATAAGAGAAGCCTTTAATCAAATTCATAGATATAGCAAAGAAAGCTTTAATAGCGAAAATTCACTTTATAAATATCTTCAACTTTTCGTGATTTCGAATGGTACGGATACACGTTATTTTGCAAATACAACTAAGCGAAATAACAACAGCTTTGATTTCACTATGAATTGGGCGAAAGCTGATAATAGTCTAATTAAAGACTTAAAGGATTTTACAGCTACATTTTTTGAGAAGCGAACCCTGCTTAAGGTCTTACTGGATTATTCAGTTTTTGATGTTGATAATTGTTTGCTAGTTATGCGGCCTTATCAAATTGCTGCTACCGAACGGATTTTGCAGAAGATAAAAAGTTCTTTTGAGGCAAAAAATTTAAGTAAGCCAGAGAGTGGCGGGTATATTTGGCATACAACTGGCTCGGGTAAAACACTTACTAGTTTTAAAGCAGCGCAACTGGCCACAGAATTGGAAACTATTGATAAAGTGTTCTTTGTTGTTGATCGCAAAGATTTAGATTATCAAACAATGAAGGAATATCAGCGATTTTCTCCTGATAGTGTGAATGGCTCTAATAATACTGCTGCGTTAAAGCGTAACATCAGCAAAGATGACAATAAGATTATTGTTACCACCATACAAAAGCTTAATAATCTCCTGAAAAGCGAAGGCGATCTGGAGATATATGATAAGCATGTTATTTTCATTTTTGATGAATGTCATCGTAGCCAATTTGGTGAGGCCCAAAAAAATCTCAAGAAAAAGTTTAAACGTTTTTGCCAATTTGGTTTTACAGGCACGCCAATTTTTGCAGGAAAAAATGCTTTAGGAGCAGAGGACACTGCTAGTGTTTTTGGCCGAGAGCTACATTCTTATGTTATCACTGATGCCATTCGTGATGAGAAAGTTCTTAAATTTAAAGTAGACTATAATGATGTTCGTCCACAGTTTAAGAGTATTGAATCTGAGCAAGATGAGAAAAAGCTCAGTGCTATGGAAAACAAGAGAGCATTACATCACCCCCAACGTATTCAAGAAATTTCTCAATATATATTAAATAATTATCGTAAAAAAACGCATCGCCTGCAGGGAAATAACAAAGGCTTTAATGCAATGTTTGCGGTAAGCAGTGTTGATGCTGCTAAACTATATTATGAAACCCTAAATCGCTTGCAGGCTAATAGCGATAAACCCCTTAAAATTGCTACAATTTTCTCATTTGCAGCAAATGAAGAACAATCTGCAGCAGGTAATATACCAGATGAAAGCTTTGATGTTTCAGCGATGAATAGCAGCGCAAAAGAATTTTTAGGTGCTGCTATTGAGGATTATAATTCATATTTTCAGATGAATTATAGTGTAGATAGTAGGGGATTCCAAAATTATTATCGCGACCTAGCAAAACGTGTTAAGTCTAAAGAAATTGATTTATTAATTGTAGTTGGAATGTTTTTGACTGGCTTTGATGCACCGACACTTAATACATTATTTGTAGATAAAAATTTGCGATATCATGGTTTAATGCAAGCTTATTCACGTACCAATCGTATTTTTGATGCAACAAAAACTTTTGGTAATATTGTAACCTTCCGTGATTTAGAAAAGGCTACTGTTGATGCGATTACATTATTTGGAGAGGCAAATACTAAAAACGTAGTTTTAGAAAAAAGCTACTCAGAATATATGGAAGGCTTCACTGATATAATAACAGGAGAGGCAAGGCGCGGATATGTAGAAATAGCATCTGAATTGGAAAAATGTTTTCCTGATCCTACTGCTATTGATAGAGAAGTTGATAAGAAAGCATTTGCAAAGCTGTTCGGTGAATATCTTCAAGTTGAAAATATACTGCAAAATTATGACGAATTTAACGACCTAAAAGCTTTGCAGAAAATAGACTTGAATGAATTAACGGCTGTTGAAGAATTTAAAAGAGATCATTATTTAGATGATGAGAGTTTAGCGGTCATGCAATCGATTGATCTTCCTGAAGAACGCAGAATTCAGGATTATCGCTCAACATATAATGATATACGAGAATGGTTGCGTCGTGAAAAAGCTAATAAAGAAAATGAAGAATCCAATATTGATTGGGATGATGTCGTTTTTGAAGTTGATCTACTAAAATCTCAAGAGATTAACTTAGACTATATTCTGGAACTTCTTCTAGAAAATAATAAGAAAACTAAGAATAAATCAGATTTGATTGATGAAATGCGCCGAGTAATACGTGCTAGCCTTGGTCATCGAGCAAAAGAGGCATTATTTGTTGATTTTATTAATCAAACAGATCTTGAACAGATAGATGACAAGGCAAGCGTGATCGAATCCTTTTATTCTTTTGCTCAATCTGAACAACAACGTGAGGCTAATGATCTGATTAGCAGCGAAAACTTGAATGTTGATGAAGCTAAGCGCTATATTAGTAATTCACTTAAACGTGGATTTGCTAGTGAAAACGGGACAGAACTTAATTCTATTCTTCCCAAAATGAGCCCACTTAACCCCAAATATCTATCAGTTAAACAAGCCGTATTTCAAAAAATGTCTGTGTTTATTGAAAAATTCAGAGAGATAGGTGGAGAGTTATTATAATTTTGCTTTAATTGGCTTCCCAAAACAATTGGACTAGAGTTTTTTAAGCGACCTTGTTTTGAAATAGTAATACGAAACTAACTTACCATCTCATGACAAGCTAAAATTTTATCCTAATTTAACTATACCCATCCGAGGCGTCTTGCCGCTTCCACATCCTGTCTCAATAGACTTCGCTTCCTATTATGAGGCGGTAATTTCTTCATAGTCTAGAACCAAATAAGACAGGAGAAATGAAAATGACAATGGTGGGATATGCAAGAGTGAGTTCGGCTGGTCAAAGCCTAGAAGTTCAAATTGAGCATCTCAAAAATGCGGGGTGTGAGAAGATATTTTCTGAAAAGATGAGCGGAACATCAACAAACGAGAGATTGGCGCTTAAAGACGCCTTAGAATGGATGAGAGAGGGTGATACTCTCATAGTTACTCGTCTTGATAGATTGGCTCGCTCTGGAAAAGATTTGCATAATATTATTGATCAACTCTCACAAAAGAAAGTTGGGTTTCAATGCTTGCAGCAAGGGGCTGTAGATACAACGACTAGCATGGGTAAATTGGTGCTTGGTATTCTCGGTGCGGTAGCTGAGTTTGAAACCGATATACGCAAAGAACGCCAGCGTGAAGGCATAGAGAAAGCAAAGAAACGCGGCGTGTATAAAGGTCGCCCTGCTAACATAGATGCTGTAAAGGTACGCGCACTTAAATCGGCTGGTATGGGCGGTGCTGCAATTGCAAAAGAAATGGGCATTGGACGAGCAAGCGTCTATAGACTGTTAGCTTGCTCTGAATAAACTTGCATTGAAGTGGTAATATAAAAAAAGATTACCCCTTAAGGCAATATTTACTTACGATTAAAGGCCAGATTTAGCGTCTTCATATTGTTTGCGGAAGAGTTTTGCAGCTTCACAATTTATACCCCGTGTCTTGCATAGCATTTCGTTAATTTCAACTCCCTCCTTCATACCATTAATTATTTCGGGGTTCGGCTGGTAAATACTGGTATCTCCAGAATAAACATTATCAAGTGCCTCTTGTGCTTCTTGCTCTAGCTTTTCGATATAAGCCTCTCCATCAATTTCACTTTTGCTAAGTTCTTGACTGCCTTCAGAAAGTGGCTCAGGATTTGTACTATTATTAATCGGAATGACCAAGCCGATAGAAAGTCCAACTACGAAGCATATTCCAGCTAACAAATAGGATTTTATGCTATCATTCATCTTGCATCTCCACTCTTTGCATTATTTGTGAGCAAATTAATTGTCGTAATCTCCTCATCATATGATGACCTCCAATTAGATAGAAAATCAGAATTACATTTAACGTAAGGGTTCCCGTATCCATGTAATTCCAGTTCTTCTTGATATAAAGTAATTATGAGGTTTTGCGTTTGCTTGTCATATAAGGTCTCGGCGAGTTTAAATACTTCATCATTTACCTTATTATAGTTTCCAGTTTTGCAAGCCCATTCACTAGTTGCTCTTGCGGCTGAAGTTCCCCGAAAGAAACTATAAAATTTGTATATATTTTCTTTTGTGAGGCTCTCGAATAGCTTATCATTGTTCCATGAAGCTTGTTTAAAAAAAGCTTCTTCTAATGCATCTGGTTGATGAGAATTTGAGGTTGTTGCTTCCGCATCAATAATACCTTGATCTACCGCATCCAATGCATCTTGCACTGCATTTTCGATGTAATCTTCTTCGCTTGTGTCAATACTCTCTTCTATCTGACTAGTATCAGATTCAATTTCTTCATAATCTTCAGGAGTGATTGCATTGCCGTTGGCAGCATTATTTTGCACGCCTAAACCAAAGATCAGGCCAAAGGTGAGGCATGAGCCTCCTATCATATAATATTTTAAATTCACGCTCATTTATAGCTCCCATCAAATAAACAGAGGCATTACCCGTCAAAGCCGGGTGTTTACAACTCCACGCACGCATGAAGCGCCCCCACCTTTAGGCAGAGCCTTGGACATACGTGACGGCCACCCGGACAGAACGTAATCTGACCGGCGCGTGCATAATGAGGTTGTAAAGCCTCACACCCAAGATTGATTGAGTGCAAGAATTTCATAGGAACTAGATTGAATAAGTGCAATCGATATTTGGAAAGTTTTAAATCAAATAGATTGATGAATATCAATGCTATCTATCTTTAAAAATTGCTACAGAGTTTGCTACAGTAATTGCTACAGAGAAATTTATAAAATCGTTTAATAACAATGATTTGAAAACTTGGTCGGGACGATAGGATTCGAACCTACGACCCCCACACCCCCAGTGTGATGCGCTACCAGGCTGCGCTACGTCCCGACGAAGTTATTGCGCTATATGGGGATGCATCTTGCTTGGCAAGTATTGATATTA
>CALDZL010000140.1 GCA_937944295.1 uncultured Sphingorhabdus sp. | reverse complement strand
GCATCGAGCATTTCAATTTTCACAATATCGCCCTCGGCCATGAATGTTGTGGCAGGCTTGCCATCATTGATCGTTTCAATCATACGGATTTCGGCAATACAGCTATAGCCCAATCCGCCTTCGCTGCATGGCTTGCCGGGGCCTCCGTCTGCATCTTTGTTCGATACAGTGCCGCTACCGATAATGGTGCCTGCGCAAAGTGGACGCGTCTTGGCCGCATGCGCCACCAATTGGGCAAGACTAAAGGTTGCATCAATGCCTGCATTGGCTCGGCCAAAGGGCTCGCGGTTATAATCAACATGCAGCGGCAGATGGATTACATCGCTCGACCATGCATCGCCCAGCTCATCGGGTGTCACACAAACAGGAGAAAAAGCCGACGGCGGTTTGGATTGGAAAAAGCCAAAACCCTTAGCAAGCTCTGGCGGGATAAGACCGCGCAAAGACACATCATTGCACAGCATGATAAGTTTGATGTGGTTTGAGGCATCGCTATCGGAAACACCCATCGGCACATCATCGGTGATAACGGCCACTTCACCTTCCATATCGCAGCCCCAAGTAGGATCGCCCAGCGGAATATCATCGCGCGGCCCAAGAAAGGCATCGCTGCCACCTTGATACATCAGTGGATCGCTATAGAAACTCTCGGGCACTTCGGCACCACGCGCTTTGCGCACCAATTCCACATGGTTGATATAGGCGCTGCCATCGGCCCATTGAAAGGCGCGCGGCAAGGGTGAATGCGCATCATTTTCGTGAAAGCGCTCGCACGGCACGGCGCTATGTTCGACATCGCGATACAGAGCCTCTAATTTGGGCGCGCAATCTGACCAATTGTCCAGCGCTGCTTGCAACGTAGGCGCAATATTATCAGCACGGCAATAGCGGGTTAAATCCTTGGACACCACAACCAAAAAACCATCACGGCTACCATCTTTTAATGTCGCTAATTTCATGGTAGTTCTGCCCTTCCAAAGTCTCTCCAACAATCATCATAATCTTGTTGCAAGAGAGATGTTTCTAATGCCCATTTCGTTGGCCTTATGGCATAACAGCTCTCAAACATGAAAGCCATTGCAGCGTCAATTTTATGTGGTTTCAAATCCGCCGCCATAGCATTTTCAGTCGAAACCTTATCAGGTCCATGCGCGTTCATACAATTATGAAGGCTTGAACCACCCGGCACAAAGCCGCCCGCTTTGGCATCATATGCGCCATGGATTAAGCCCATATATTCGCTCATGACATTGCGGTGAAACCATGGCGGACGGAATGTATTTTCGGCCACCATCCAACGCGGCGGGAAAATGACAAAATCGCAATTGGCTGTGCCTTCTATTGCGCTTGGGGACGTCAATACAGTAAAAATACTCGGATCAGGATGATCGAAACTAATGCTGCCTATGGTGTTAAAACGCGCTAGATCATAGCGATAAGGCGCATTATTACCATGCCAAGCTACTACATCAAAGGGCGTATTATCGCTCATCACACTCCATAGTGATCCACCAAATTTTTGAATAAGCTGCACTGGCTCATTCTTTTGATAGGCCGCCACAGGCATTTCAAAATCGCGGGCATTGGCCAGTCCATTTGAACCAATAGGCCCTAAATCGGGCAGATGGAAAGCTTGGCCATAATTTTCGCATACATATCCGCGTGCTTCATTATCGACTAAATCCACGCGGAATTTAAGCCCCCTAGGTATCACACCAATATGGTTAGGAGGTACATGTAATACCCCCATTTCGGTTACCAAATCTATTGCTCCACTTTGCGGCACAAACAGCAATTCGCCATCAGAACAGAAAAATGCACGTCCCGTCATGGATTTATTAATCGCATAGAGGTGAATACCAATACCATTATGAGTAGCGGCATCTCCATTGGTCGCAATACTGATTAAACCATCAACCCAATCAGCAGGCTCGCTAGGTATAGGCAGCGCATCCCAACGCAATCGGTTTGGCGGAAAGAGTCCGCTATCGCTGGGTCCAGTTGTAATATATTTTTGTGTGTAAGGTGTGAATTTCCCATGCTGTGCTGATGGTAATTTGCGATACAACCAACTGCGGCGATTTTGATCGCGCGGTGCAGTAAAAGCCGTTCCAGAAAATTGTTCCGCATAAAGACCAAAAGCAGGCTTTTGTGGGCTATTCTGTCCAATAGGTAAAGCACCCGCTACAGCTTCGCTTGCAAATTCATTACCAAAACCACTCATATATTCTAAGGTCATAAATTTCCTATCTCACATTTGATGCCATCATGACAGCCATTCAATGATTTGCAAAATATATAGATATTTTCACATTTGTTACAAATGAAATCAGTGTTGAAATTTAAATAATCAATTCACATCAATGATTCTCCTAATGACAAGCTTGTCATGTCGCGTTAAATGCTTGTGTAATACCTTCAAGAGGGCTTTCAGGAGAGACCATGTCAAAATTGAATATGAATCGCCGCACCTTATTAGCCGCTATGGGCGTGACGGCTGTTGCAGCCTGTATCCCAGAAACAGTTACCAAAGCAAGCACCTATAAAAAATTCGGTTCTATCGAAAAATTAGATGATGAATTGGATGATATAATCGACAGCGGACTGCAATTAGAAGAATTAACCAATGGCTTCACATGGTCCGAAGGCCCTGCTTGGGATGCCAAAAGACAGCAGCTTTATTTCTCCGATGTCCCCGAAAATACATCCTATATCTGGTCCGAAGAAAAAGGCTTAGAAATATTAAGCAAACCATCAGGCCTCACCACTGGCGATGGCACCAACGGATTGCTGATGGGTATGGACGGTAATTTACTTACCGCTAATCATGGCAAACGCGCGCTCACATTATTCAACCTTAATACAGGCGAAGACACAATATTGATCGATCAATTTGAGGGCAAGAAATTCAACAGCCCTAATGATCTTGTCGAGAGCAAGCAAGGCGTAATATTTTTCACCGATCCGCCCTATGGCCTGAAAGAACAGGATGATAGCCCCTTAAAAGAATTACCCTTTAACGGCGTCTATCGCCTCAATTCTGATGGCACATTGTCCGTTATCGACAAAAGCTTAACCCGCCCCAATGGTATCGTGCTATCCCCTGATGAGAAAACACTGTATGTCGCGCAATCAGATGCAGAGGCACAAATCCTTAAATCATATAGCATTGATGGCGATACGGTCACCGATAATGGCACATTTTATGATGCTACTCTATTGGCGGGTAATGATGCACCAGGCCTGCCCGATGGTATGTGCGTTGCCGAAACGGGACATATATTTGCAACAGGACCAGGCGGTATATTAATATTATCACCGACAGGAAAATTATTGGGCCGTATCTTAGCCGAGAAAGCGACCGCCAATTGCGCATTCGGCAATGATGGCAAAATGCTCTATCTGACCTCTTCCGATCGATTGGGGCGTATAGCCTTGAAGGTCAAAGGACTTGGTATTTATTAATCCCAAAATCCTAGGATATATAGCAATCATATCAGCATCAAAAACTATTAAAAAAGGCTTGAGAATTACTCCTCAAACCTTTTCTTTATTTACACAATAGCGGCCTTTTACAAGGTACAACTCGCTTCGCCTGTGTTTGTTACCAACTCCACATTTTGAACGCCAATGGTAAAACCACCGTCAGAGTTGAGCGCGAAGGGTGATGTTAGCCAGCCCATATAAACACCAACGTCACTTAAACAGCTTAATTTGATATTGGCAGTTTGCCAGCCTTGGCCTATTTTGGATTTAAATTCATCAGTCAAATCTAATTCACCACCGCAACCTTCTGCGCTACCGCAACGGCCACCAACAGCCAATTTACTGCCACTAGCTTCATCAATGCGATAGTTGAATTTAACCACCATATCGGCATTAGATTCACGCTCAAAATCAAACGCTTCAGTCTCCAAAACAAAGGATCCTTTGCCCGTGAATTTTACTAAGCGCATATCTTCTTGGGTTTGGTCATCAGCAGAGTTGACAGTTACAAAACCACTTAACGAACCACCGCTATTGGCGGGCAAGACCGTCAATCCACGCTCATCATAGACATGCATCGACCATGGGGACTGCGCGACGCCAGCCAATAATAATTGACCAATCTCAAGCTTGCTTACGCCTTCCAATTCCTTGTCAGTGGGAAGTGTCTCAACTTCGCCGCCTTTGGCATAGCTTAGGCCATATCCATAGGCAAACAAAGGGTCATAATCCTCATCATCATAATTTAATTCAACATCTTGCGATGATTTGGGCCAGCTAAATGTTAGCTTACCTTTAAAGTCATAGGCCGCTTTGCCATCAGCACCCGCAACCAAAACATCAGCTATCCCATTGCCCGCAGTGCCTGGCAACCATGCCGCGACAAATGCATCAGACTGATTCAATTCGGGGTTCACCCACATGGGACGGCCTGATAGAAATATTGACACTGTTTTCATACCAGAGGCTTTCGCTTTGGTAAGCATATCCAAAGCCTCAGTCGGAACAAAATCGACATGATCGCGGTCGCCCTGAAACTCTGCGTAGGGATCTTCGCCATAAACGATAATTGCTACATCCGCTTTTGGCATATCCCCGCTCTCATCCATTAAAATAGCTGTGCCACCAGCAGTTTCTGCTGCAGCTTTAATGCCATCATAGATAGATACACCTTTAGGAAAATCTTTAGCGCTATTGCCTGTACCCTGCCAACTAATGGTCCAGCCACCAGATTGCTTGCCGATGTCATTGGCGCCATCGCCGCCAACTAATATGGTCGCACCGGGTTTGATCGGTAATACACCCTGATTTTTTAGTAGCACCATAGACTCGCGCACCGCTTGACGGGCGACCGCCATATGTTCCACGCTACCGAGCAAATTCCACTGCCCCGATAATTTGCGCGTTGATGGTAATCCAGCTTCAAATAGGCCAGAACGGATTTTAACGCGCAATATACGCGCCACGGCTTCATCCAGTCTTTCCATAGAAATTTCGCCAGCTTCGACTTGCTTGAGCGTATTCGCATAGAGGTCTTTCCAACTATCAGGCGCCATGAACAAATCAAGGCCAGCATTTACCGATTGTGCGCAGCTTGTTGCATCGCAGCCTTTTACCTGGCCATGCCCATTCCAATCACCAACAACCAGACCATCAAATCCCATACGGCCGCGCAAAACATCGGTAAGCAACGGTTTATGGCCATGTAATTTTTTGCCATGCCAGCTATTAAAGCTCGCCATGACCGATTGCACACCTGCATTGATGGCCGATGCGTAACCCGCAGCTTGGCTATCGCGCAATTGCGCCTCGCTCATCACATTATCGCCTTGGTCTTTACCGTCAACTGTGCCGCCATCGCCAACGAAATGTTTAACGGTGGCCATGACATGTTCCCCTTTTAGGAAATCATCATCGCCTGGACGTCCTTGCAAACCATAAACCAAACGCGGCGCATAAGAAGCGACAATATCTGGACCTTCTGAATAACTTTCATAAGTACGTCCCCAGCGATCATTACGGACTACAGCAATGGTTGGCGCAAAGGTCCAATCGATCCCTGTGACACGAATTTCTTTTGCCGTTATTTTACCAATTTCTTCCATTAAATCAGGGTTATTAGCAGCACCTAAACCAATATTATGCGGAAATATAGTCGCACCAATAATATTGCTATGGCCATGCACAGCATCTGTACCCCACATAATGGGAATAGCGGTGCGCCCGCCATCCGTATCGGTTGATGCGTTCCAATATTCATCAGCTAAAGCAAGCCATGCGGGCGGAAGAGAGTAATTATCTTTACCTGGCGCGCTATTACCGCCGTTTAAAATAGAACCCAAATTATATTCTTTAGCTTCGGCGGGGGTCACGCTGTTAATATCAGCTTGCATGATTTGCCCGACTTTTTCCTCAACGCTCATCTTTGCCAATAATTTAGCAATCTTCTTTTCTATCGCTGGATCTTCTTCAAATGGCGATTTGGCTTCGGGCCAATTATCAGGATTGATAACCCCTGGTGCGCTCTCGGACGATGGCGAACAAGACATTAAAGCCACCGCTGTCAATGCAGCAGGCACAAAGCCCTTGAGACGGCGCATAATCTGGTTGCGCATAAATTGGCCACGCACAATCTGATCATGTGTAAAAGGTTCAGTATTAATTTTCAATTTTAACTCCTCAGGGCTTTAAATCCATCTAATCTCAATAGTGTGAAATTAACAAGATATTTTCATTTGGCCGATTCACTTCTGTTAATTTTCAAACTTTATAATCAGTGTTTATGACAAGCTTGTCAATCCTAGATTTTCGGGCTAAATATAGTTTTATAAAATAAAAATTTTTGGTTTTAGGAGACTTAATTATGAAAATTAAATCACTTATTTTATCGACGACTGTAGCGAGCATAGCAATAACCAACGCGGCAACAGCGCAGGATAGGCCGCCCAATAATATTCCCTATACTTCCGTGCCCGCAATTCCGATTAAAAAATGCCTCAATATGGGTAATATGTTTGAACAACCCAGAGACAAATCATGGAGCGGCCGCTTGCCTACTGAAAAAGACTATCAGGAAATTGCCGCACTAGGATTTGATACAGTGCGCTTGCCTGTGCGTTGGTCAGCTTATGCACA
>CALDZL010000139.1 GCA_937944295.1 uncultured Sphingorhabdus sp. | reverse complement strand
TTGGTGATATAGCCGCAGCAGATCATAGTAGCAAAGAAAGCCCTGCAGAAGCAATGGAAACGGCTCCACCAATTGGGAAAGCCGATGCAAATATTAGCCCCAGTGCGCGGCGCGTTGCCGAACAAAAAGGCGTTGATATCTCTACCATCATGGGAACAGGCCCTAAAGGCAAAATAGTCAAAGCCGATGTTGAAAATGCTGTCAATGCAGGGAATAATGCTATGGATACTAAACCTGCTACTAATGCAGATCGTGTGAAAGCCAGCCCATTGGCACGCCGCATTGCCGCCGATAAAGGATTAGACCTTGCAAATATTGCTGGCTCGGGACCCAATGGCCGTATTGTGAAGGCAGATGTTGAAAATGCGCAAAGTAATGGTCACAGTTCGGGGCAAGCTGTATCAACGTCGCAACCTGCTGCATCGGCGCCTTCATCTGCTCCTGTTATGGCGCAAAGCGCGCCCGTTGATCCAGGTGATATTCCGCATGAAGTGCAGAAGTTATCAAACATGCGCAAAACCATTGCTCGCCGCCTGACCGAAGCGAAGCAAAGCATTCCGCATATCTATCTCACCGTTGATATTAATATCGATAAATTGCTCAAATTGCGTAGCGAGCTTAATGCAGGCCTAGAAGCACGCGGTGTGAAGCTCTCTGTCAATGACTTGCTCATAAAGGCTCTTGCGCAAGCGTTGATAGCGGTGCCCAAATGTAATGTCAGCTTTGCTGGCGATAATCTTATTCAATATCACCGCGCCGATATATCAGTAGCGGTTAGCATCGAGGGCGGCCTTATTACGCCGATAGTGGTCAATGCGAATGAAAAGTCGCTCTCCGCAATCAGCAATGAAGTGAAAGATTTGGCGGGACGCGCCAAAGAAGGCAAATTAAAGCCGCATGAATATCAAGGCGGCACAGCATCGCTGTCCAATATGGGTATGTTCGGTATCAAACAATTTGATGCGGTGATTAACCCACCGCAAGCGATGATTATGGCGATTAGCGCGGGTATGAAGCAACCCGCAGTGATTGATGATAGTTTGCACATCGCTACCATGATGAGCGTGACGGGTAGCTTTGACCACCGTGCCATTGATGGTGCAGATGGCGCGCAATTTATGAAAGTCTTTAAGGAATTGGTTGAAAATCCATTGAGCATGTTGGCGTAAATATGTCTGATGACACCAAAGACTATTTCAAAGAACAGGCCTTAAGTGGTGATAGCGGATTTGCCATTGCCTTTGCCTTGCTTGAACTGGCCGATGCACAAGAGAGAACAGCGCTAAAATTAGGGCGTTTGGGCTTTGATGGGCCGTCCAATAGCGCTGGCGGATTAGAGGGCGTTTCGCTCTCCCTAGAAGATATAGCAAAAGCAATAAAGGATCTCCCCAATGAGTAATTATGATCTAGTGGTATTGGGCAGTGGCCCTGGCGGATATGTAGCGGCGATACGCGCTGCGCAGCTTGGTCAAAAAGTAGCGATTGTGGAACGCGAAAATCTTGGCGGTATATGCCTGAATTGGGGCTGTATCCCCACAAAAGCGCTGCTGCGTAGTGCTGAGATTTATCATTATATGAACCATGCCCAAGATTATGGTCTGGCGGCCGATAATATTCGCGCTGATATTGATGCTGTGGTGAAACGTTCGCGCGGCGTGGCTAAGCAGCTTAATCAAGGCATTGGCCATTTGATGAAAAAGAATAAAATTGCCGTACATATGGGTGATGGTAAATTGCTGGGTAAGGGTAAATTATCGGTCACGAAAGATGGTAAGAGCGAAACGCTCACCGCAAAAAATATCATTATCGCAACGGGCGCACGGGCGAGGGACTTGCCGTTTGCCAAAGCAGATGGAAAACGGATATGGACCTATCGTCATGCGATGGTTCCGCCCGAAATGCCCAAGAAATTATTGGTGATTGGATCAGGTGCTATCGGTATCGAATTTGCCAGCTTTTATAATGATATGGGGGCGGAGGTTACCGTCGTTGAGATGATGGACCGCATTGTACCTGTGGAAGACCATGAAGTTTCTGCATTCCTCGAAAAATCGCTTAAAAAGCAAGGCATGACCATTATGACGGGCGCTGGTGTGGAAAGCATCAAAACTACCGCAAACGGCGTGAGCGCAGAGATTAAAGATAGCAAAGGCAAGATTACGAAAAGCGAGTTTACCCATGTGATTGTTGCGGTTGGCATCCTTCCCAATACCGAAAATATCGGCTTAGAGGATTTAGGTATTAAAACCGATCGCGGGCATATTGTCACCAATGCGATGTGCCAGACCAATATTGCGGGCGTCTATGCCATTGGTGATGTGACGCAGCCACCATGGCTTGCGCATAAAGCATCGCATGAAGGGGTGATTGCGGCAGAAGCTATTGCAGCCAGCCTTGGCAATAAAGAGGTCCATCCGCATGCGATGGACCCGCTGAATATTCCAGGTTGTACCTATTGCCATCCGCAAATTGCTAGTGTTGGCCTGACCGAAGCAAAAGCCAAAGAAGCAGGATATACGCTGAAAGTTGGTAATTTCCCATTCATTGGCAATGGCAAGGCGATTGCATTGGGTGAGGCCGAGGGCTTTATCAAAACCATATTTGATGCCAAAACTGGTGAATTGTTGGGCGCACATATGATTGGCGCGGAAGTTACCGAGCTAATCCAAGGCTATACAGTAGGTAAAACGCTTGAAACGACCGAAGAGGAATTGGGCAATACGGTATTCCCGCATCCCACATTGAGCGAGATGATGCACGAAAGCGTATTATCAGCCTATGGCAAAGCGCTGCATATATAGGATGTTACGCCACCTGATTTGCAATCAAATACTATTATATGATATCAATTGATTAATAAGAGTCTTTCCTGAGGAATAATCATGTTGATAATATCTAATATAGCCGCTTTGCTGACCGCTCCATCACTGACTATATCTGCTTTTGTGATGGTTCAAGATAAGCAAGAATTAGCACGTATTGCCTATAGTAATTGTTTGATAGATGCCCATAATGAAGCCATAGATGCGAGCATGACTTCTAAACAATTTGATGCAAAAACAAAAAAAATCTGTATAGAAGAACGCAAGGTATATTTTGATCTTGTATATAATGATGAACAACAGTTTGGCTCTTCTGCCAAAGAAGCCGAAGAATATGCCAATGAAGAAAGCGATAATATACGGAAATATATAACTTCTTCTTTTGTGGTAAATCGTGAGAGTAAGGCACATCTCGTTAAACCATAATTTGCTCCCTTTATTAATTACGCTATACCGCCAACAAAGCCACTAATTTTATGCGTATAAGTGAGCGATAGGCGCATTTTGCCTTTGCAACCAAACACAATACATTGGGAGCGATCTTCGATATAATTAAGATAGCGCTGCCCCGCACTGCGTTTGATAAGGTCAGCCTTATTAAGATAACGCACATGGTTACATTTGCGGCATTGCATTTCTAATTTAGCATCATCGCTCAAATCATTGACTTGTAATTTCTCTTTCCAATTGCCCATGTCTTAAAAATCCTGCGCAGCGGGAATGCGCGTGAAAGCAATTTTGCCGCCTACATGCTGCAAGTTTTGCGTTGGCATAAACCCCATACCCGCAACGGTTTTGCCATATTTTGCATTCAGCCTATCAACAGCCATATTGACTTTTTCCCATTTGATACGCTCACGATCATCACCATGCAGAAAATCAAGCTGTCTTTCAAAAGCAGGCGATAGCTCAAACAAAGAAACACTAACTTTAAAAGCCAAGTCATAGGGGTTTGTTTCGGATTGCAATTCACGCCATAAATATTCAAATCCAGCCAATATCGCTTGGTCATCATGGACGATGGGCAAGGTGCGGCTACGCGACCAACGCCTATCTCTAAGAGAGAGATAGAGGTGCAACCCGCCTGCATAAAAATGTTCGCGCCGTAACCTTCGTGCTGCTTTAATAAGCAAGAAACGGCAAACTGTTTTGGCTTCTTTTAAAGGTCGATGTTCAGGAGGTAGCACGCGGCCATGGCCGATCATCATACGGTTGCTCTCTGGGGCTTTAATGTCATAACCATGCAATGCATACCAGAGCCGTTCACCCGTAACATTGCGCCATAATTTGCGCATATGCTTGGGGCCGATAGTATATAGCTGCTCCACGGTATGAATATTCGCTTTTTGTAAACGCAGCAGCATATTCTTACCAATGCCAGGAATATCATCAAAACTACATTGATGGAGTTTCTCGGGCATATCATCGGGGTGCCAGATAGTAATGCCATTGGGCTTGTCCATTTTACATGCAATCTTGGCCAATTGCCGGTTGGCGGCAAAACCAATTGAGCAGGTGATATAAGCTCCAATATTATCATGAATATTGCGCTTAATCTCTTGTGCAATAGCAAGCGGGGTCTGGCGTTGTTGTTTATCCAGATCACAGCATAATTCATCAATAGATTTGATGGCTACAATCGGCAGCACGCTTTCAATTTCGCAAACAAGCGCATTATGTGCACGCCTGTACATATCGGGGCTTTGCGGTGTAAAGATAATATCAGGGCAAATAGCCTTAGCCTCTATCGTCGACATCACACTTTTTACGCCACATGCCTTGGCCTCTTTGGAACAAGCAATGATACAGCGATTACCGGCACCTGCGAAAGGGACAATCCCTATGGGTCTACCGCGTAGTTTTTTATGCAATTGTTGCTCGACAGCAGCAAAAAAACTATCAAAATCTAGGTATAAGCAATGTATATCGTCGAGTAAGCGCATAGATGTTCCGAATCAAAGAGCATTAGAACATATAGTGAACATAATAATCTAACAAGGAGAATATCATGAGGTTATCCTTGGAAAATAATATATAATATTTATAGGGAGCAGATATAGAAAAGGATTAACAATGACAGAAGAAATAAAAATTGGATATTTACAAAAATGGGCGCTGAAATTGGTGGAAGCCAATATATTCCGTACCTTTATCCTAGTCGTCATTGTTATCAATACGATAATGTTGGGCCTTGAAACGTGGCCAGCAGCGATGGCCATAGCTGGCGATTTGATAGTGGGCATAGACACGCTAGCTATCATCATATTTACAATAGAACTCATCCTGAAATTTATAGCTTACCGTTTTCGTTTCTTCCGCGATGGGTGGAATATATTTGATCTTATTATTGTTGCAGCGGCTTATGTACCATCGAGCGCCGGGCTATCAGTTCTAAGGGCATTTCGCATTTTAAGAGCGCTGCGGCTTATTTCTATTGTTCCCAGTATGCGCCGCGTGGTGCAAGGATTATTATCAGCCATACCATCAATGGGGGCCGTTGTGATTTTGCTGCTGCTTACATTTTATATTGCGGCCGTAATGGCCACAAAGATTTTCGGCGCAACATTTCCGCAATGGTTTGGGACGCTTGGAGAGTCCCTATATACATTATTCCAAGTGATGACCCTAGAAAGTTGGTCAATGGGAATTGTCCGTCCCGTGATGGAAGTACATCCTTATGCTTGGCTATTCTTTGTTCCCTTTGTTCTAGTATCTGCTTTTGTAGTGCTTAATTTGTTTATCGCCATCATCGTCAACAGCATGCAAGAAGAACAAGGCGAAGCTAGCCATCAAGAACGAGACATAATTTTGCATGAAATTCGCACAATAAAGTCGGAAATGGAGCAATTAAAAACTATACTAATTGATAGAGAAAATTAAGATATTATATTTTGATAACTCAAAAAGTCTTTTAAAATTAGTGTTTTACATTTTTTTACTCTTGAATCATATTTTATATGCTCCACAAAATGCTTGGTTTTTTGCTTCTTAGGGTATTTTAGAAGCAATTCGTTTAATAAATGTAGTAATATATTAACCATTTATAGAGTGTAATAGTCTATCGAATTGGACAAAGGACAAAATTATGAAACACTTCATTCGCAACAAAAAGAATATCAGATCTTTCATGACACCGAAAAAATTGATGGCTTTTTTTGCTGCTACTACGGCAATTACGATAGCTAATCCAGCCTATGCACAAGCAACACCCTTTGTTTGTGATGGAAATATCTATCAAGTCGCTTCTGGCCAGTTGCGCGTTTATGATCCATTGACCTCAACCTACACTGATGTTGGAACAGCACAGGGCTCTTATAACGCAGTAGGGTATAATGTCTTAGATAATTTTGCATATGGCATATTAGGTGGTACTCTGGTTCGTATCCGCAGCGATGGTTCCGTAGAAACATTATTTCCTGGTATTGGAGGCAGTTCTTCTGGTGATATGGACGATGCGGGTAATTTATGGGTTCGTACCAGTAATATAAGAAACTATAATAGGGTTAATGTCACAACGGGTGCTGTTACAACGGTAAGTTTTACAGGACCAATAGATGGAAATAGTGATTTTATTTTCATACGCCAAGGTGGTGTTCCATTCATTGTGGCGGTTCATAGTGGAACCATTCAACGCTTAAACCTAGATACTAATGTCGCTGAAATTATTTCTGCATCGGGCTTACCAGGTGGTGGCTATGGTGCACAATGGACCGATAGCACGGGGCGTATTTTTGCATTTAGAAATGCAGATGGTAGCGTTTATGAAATATTTGATGCCTTTAGCGCGACGCCTAGTGCTGTTTTGGTTGGCACTGGTGTCGGAAATAGCAGCAATGATGGCTTTTCATGTCCAACAGCTCCTTTCCCAAATTTGCAACCTATTGCCCAAGATGATGATTTTACAGCAGCTTTTGGTGCACAAGCAACAGGTAATCTATTAGCAGACAATGGCAATGGAACAGATAATGACCCAGAAGGCACAACATTAACTGTAAATACAACGCCTATAACCCCACCATCTAATGGTAATGTCACGATTGCTGCAAATGGCGATTTTACCTATACGCCTAATACAGGGTTTTTTGGTGTTGAAACATTTACATATCAAATTACTGATAGTGCAGGGGTTACTGATAGTGCGACTGTTACTATTAATATTCCAGCTCCACCAATTGATCTTATAACAACAAAAGTCTTAACCTCCAGCGATACAAATCCTGCTGTTGGTGACACGGTTACATTTACTATTACAGTAGAAAATAATGGTCCTGCACCCGCCACGGGTGTCAGCTTAACAGATCAATTGCCAGCAGGAATGACTGCTACAGCAAATAATGGTAATGTTAGCCAAGGGTCTTATGCAAGTGCTACGGGCGTTTGGACTATTGGAACTCTAGCAACAGGCGCAAGTGTGACTTTAACAATCGAAGGCACAGTAGATAGCAGCCAAGGTGGCTCTACTATTCAAAATACAACAACTGTTGCTTCCGGTGCACAGAGTGACCCTACTACTACAGGAGATGATTTAACCGAGAGTATCACAGTTGATAATACAATAGTTGCAACAAATGATGACTTTTCTTCAACGCTGGCAGCCTCCACAGGAGCTACCACGGCTTCTATATTTGCCAATGATACACTTAATGCTGCAACATTTGCACAATCCGCCGTTACGCCAACGATTACGGATAATGATGGTTTAACTGGGCTAGTGCTCAATGCTGATGGTACATTTACCGTTCCTAATGGGACAGCACCCGGCACTTATAATGTGCAATATCAATTATGTGATGCAAGTGATGCAAGTGTTTGCAGCACGGCTACAGCCATTATTACAGTAGCACCTACCGCTGATTTGATATTGACCCTAACCAATACTCCAGGCGTCAATGCAGAGGTTGACCAGAGCAGTGATACGGTGACATTTGGCAATGTAACGACATATACGCTAACGGTCACAAATAATGGGCCTGATGCAATCACTGGGGCAGTCGCAACAGCCGCTATTACGAGCGGCTTAACATGTAATGCGGCAGATGCCATCACGATCACGGGTAGCGGTGCTCCAAGCGGAAGCTTTACCATCGGTGATCTAACAGGCGCTGGCGTCACACTTGGGACGCTCAATAATGGTGATAGCACAGTTATAACCTATAATTGCACTGTCAGCTAATATATCAATTAATCTGTGGGGAAGACGCTAGTCCTCTCCACAGAATTTTGATCTATCTTGTTTATTTTCTTGCTAAGCTATGCTTTTGCAAAAAACATCAAATTAACAAGGCGTCCATTTTCTGGCTGAGTTCCGAACGCGGCACCACTATTGTGAAACAACCATGGGCTAAATAATATTAATCGATTAAAACGCATAGGTATTGTCATGATTTTTGACCATTTTGCGGGGTGATTAGTATCTTTATTGACCACATCTTCGATCAAATCATTTATATTATCATACCCTGATTTGGTTATGCCTAGTAGGTCCGTAGGTACACGTTCTAATTTGGTACGCTTATGGCAAAAAAACTCTGTTCCTCCCCTACAATGCTCAGGAAGAGAGAGATATAATATGCCCGAATAAAAAGCAGGGTCTATATGAACACCGCTGCGGCCTTTATCACCTTTTAACGTAATTCGGCAATGACCATGACTGGTATTGGGGGCTGCCTTAACGGGGGCTTTGATGATATTGGATATCCGCTCATTCAAGCCTTGGATTTGCAGAGGATGGGTTGAAATATGACCTGGATAATTGCCATTTTTATTTTCAGGATCATAATTAAGTGCGAGCGCTGTATTGCGCGCAGCCCATGGATCAGAGATAAAATTATCTATTATAACTAATGAGGGTAACATCATAATCTCTATTCAATTTCAACCATATATAATGATCGAAATATATTGAATCTTATCGATGAGCAACGCCTAATGACAGATTAAGTTTGACAAATAGTTTTCAGTTGTAAATTATAGTGTTAATTATAATACAATAAAAACAAAGGTTTGATTAAAAAACTCATACTTTAGGACATAAGACTATTACCTAAGTTAATTTACCTGTGAATAAGTCATTTACATCCGTTTTAGATGAAATTACTTAAGGGTACAGTATGTTATGTTTGAAGAAAATATTATTATTGGATTTATATAATTATTACCTCTTCGCCATCTTATTATTTTTTGGAACATTCAGCCTATCGGCATCCTCATCTGTTTTTGCACAAAATATTTCTGCTTTTGCGCCGCCAGCACCAACTGTGCGTTGTACTGCTAATTGGTATCGTTGGCAGACAACTAGACGGCAATTTAATACCTCAAATAACGCTGTAAATCCAACCGCTCATAGCTTTACTCGTTCAGCAACAAATTTGGGTGCAAATGCTTGGTATAGGCCCACTAGAAATCGCCTCGCACAGCAAATTGGAATTAGCTCACTTGCTGAACCCGCTGAGAATAATGGTAATATTGGTGAAATTTTTTATGGTATAAAAAGGTTTGAATTAGAAGCTAATACTCTGACCGTTTTGCCTATCTTTGATCCTAGCCTTTTTGAGGGCCATGTATTTGCATCATTCGATAGTAGTGGAAATCAACTTTCAAGATACCCTACAATTGCACAAAATAATAATGGCATTCAATATATTTCAAGCTTTAATAATGGAGGTGGACGTCGTAACCAGACCAATGATTTACGCAGAAATGCAAGCTGGTCTGATAATGGTTTTGTTGTCAATGTTCCACCCGATGGTATTGTTTTTGTACATTATATTGTGATAGACGAAACCACACAATCGAGAGCGGCATTTCAATATTGTCCACAGGATTTTTCTGATGCACCGGCCAGTTATGGCTTAGCGAGACATAATTATGATCTTAATTTAAAAATAGGAGCCGTCAAAGACGTTGATCGCATTAATTTTAGTAATGCTACTGCCACTGGAGATGACAATAATGGCGATGGAGACAGTGATGAAGATGGGGTTTCAAGCATTACTGCAATCAACACCTCTAGTTCAAATTATTCAGTAACATCGGCAGTATTAAACGACGGATCAGTCAATGCTAATTTACATGGATGGATTGATTTTGATAGGAACGGAACATTTGATGCAGACGAATATGCGACTGTGGTTGTCCCTGCTGGAACTGATACTAATGTAACATTGAATTGGAGCAGTTTACCTGATATTACGGCAGGTAATAGTTTTGTAAGATTACGGCTTACTACCAGTAATTTTACTGGCGCAGATGCTATTACTACAGCAAATGATGGAGAAGTTGAAGATTATGCACTTTCTATCATGCCTTCTGCGGATTTAGCTATATTTAAAACCAACACGCCTGGTGTTAATGGTAATAGTGATCAAGTGAATGATACAGTTATCAGCGGAAATACAGTAGTTTATACAATCACAATTACCAATAATGGCCCTGATAGTATAACGGGGGCTGTGGTAACAGATAACCCTATTTCTGGTCTTACCTGCGCAGGATCAAATCCACTAACATTATCAGGAGATGGAGTTCCAACTGGAAATTTTACTATTGCTGACCTTACAAGTTCAGGTATTTCTTTGGATCGGTTAGATAATGGTCAATCTACGATATTAACATATTCTTGTTTGGTGAATTAAAATAATATATTTGTCATTACTATGCATGATTTCCATTATAATTTCATTATATATTATATTAAAGTTTAAGAGTTTTAAGAGATTCAATATTTAGAGTTATATATGAGAAATGAGAGTTTAGTTGTTCGATCTACCGCATTATTAGGCTATACTGAATTGATTGATTCACTCGGAGGCAACTCCGAACCTATGTTTAATATGGTTAATCTTCCTATTGATTATACACATATTGACTTTATTGATTGTCATTCCGTTGCTCGGTTAGGGGAGATAGCCTCTATTGAATTAAACGAACCGAACTTTGGTTTGAAATTAGCCGATCAAAATTCAAACTCATGGCCTGCTAGCGGTCCTGGTATCAGCATTTTGGTGAAGTCTGTAAGTATTGATGCTTTTTTTAAAGCCATGATAAAATATTCACAAATTCACACAAATGCAGCAACTTATGAATATCATGATCGTCCTGATATTGATGAGGTGCAGTGTCATTTTCATTTACACCCCTGCATTGGTATTCACCGCCAAACAATAGAATATATCGCAGCTTCTATGGTAAAGTCAGGTAGAAGTAATATTGAGAATTTATATCTTAAACATGTGTCATTTCAACATTCAAAACCAAAAGATATAAGCCTACATGAAAAATTATTTGCATGCCCCATTGAATTTAATGCTGAACGTAATGTGTTAGTTGCTGATCGTAATTGTTTGGCTGTTAAATCAAATCTATTCCAAAAGTCTGCATCTTTGGCGCTTAAGCAAATGGTCAATCATCTATTAGTAAAGGCACCGCGCAATCCGTCCACTGTAACATCGGATGTAATGGCTATAATACCTGGGTTATTGGGAGTAGGGGAGTGTAATGCTCGAACGGTTGCAAATCATTTGGAAGTTAGTGAGAAAAAACTCCAACGCTTGTTAAAAGAAGAGAATAGTAATTTCTCTATCATTCTTGATGATACACGCAAATATATAGCACAAAATCTCTTAAGTAAATCCGATATAACGATTTTCCGTATAGCCAAAATATTGGACTATTCCTCTGAAAAGCCTTTTATCACAGCGGCAAAACGCTGGTTTAATATGACTCCAGGAGCTTATAGAATGTTTATAAGAGCCGATCACTAAAGTGATTACATATATTAAACAGTGTAAATAATATGTATTATTGTGACTAAATTGTTGAAGTCGAAATAAAGTGGCGGACAGGGTGGGATTCGAACCCACGGAGAGCTTGCACCCTCGGCGGTTTTCAAGACCGCTGCATTCGACCACTCTGCCACCTGTCCGCATTATTTCTACAGCAAAATGGTCCTATGGTTTTGCTGTAAAGAGCGCCCTAAAGATAGTTTTCACTCTTTTCAAGCATTAGTATGAAAATATTAGAATTTCGCTAAAATTATTATAGAAGCTGGCTCTAATTCAATCGTGTTTTTCCTTCACTTTATCCTTCCTATGATGAATAGGGATTCCCATAATATCGCATCTGTGCAATATTCATATTCTGCTAATCGGCAGTATTTTAAGGATATAGAATGCACAATAAATTAATATTATCGTTTTTGGCTAGTGCTGCACTTTTTGCAGGTTTTTCTGTTTCTCCAGTGGAAGCACAAGGTAAAGAAACATTTCAACAATATTTAAATGTGGTAAAAGCAAAAGCCGCTGCACAAGGCGTTAAAGCATCTACACTAAATCGCATCATACCCAATATAAGTTATAATGATCGTGTTGTTCGCCTTGATCGCTCTCAACCAGAAACTGCTTCAAATAAACCAATTCCAGACTTTGAACCTTATCGTAGGCGCCATGTTGATGCCGCTCGTATTAACGGAGGAAAGCGAAAGAAGGCGCAAATTGATTCTATATTGACGCGAATTGAAAAAGAAACTGGCGTCCCCAAAGAAATTATGATCGCTATTTATGGACATGAAACCAATTATGGCAGTTACACAGGTAATTTTAATGCACCCAGCGCTCTCGCTTCACTCGCCTATGAGGGACGTCGCCGCAAATTATTTGAAGCTGAGTTGATAGCCGTAATGAAAATGATTGACATGGGTGTTCCGCAATCGGGTATAACGGGCAGCTGGGCAGGGGCTCTGGGCAAACCGCAATTTCTGCCCTCTGTCTATTTGCGCTTAGCCAAAGATGGCGATGGCGATGGTTATGCTGATATTTGGAATAATGAAAGCGATGCTATGGCATCTATTGCCAATTATTTTGTCAATGCCGGTTGGCGACGCGATCAAGAATGGGGTTTTGCTGTTAATGTACCGCGCGGTTTGGATAGAGAAAATATTAAAAATAAAACCGAATCACCACGGTGTAAACGCGTATTTGCACGGCATAGCCAATGGAAAACGATGAAAGAATGGCGGGCTCTTGGTTTAAGCCCACAGCGCGGTTTTTGGGCCCCTGACGATCATATGGCCGTTTTATTAGAGCCTGATGGAAAAGGAAATACCGGATATTTACTATTAAGCAATTATCGTGTGATATTAGATTATAATTGTTCCAACTTTTATGCTTTATCGGTGGGGTTATTGGCAGATGCAGTCAAGTAAATATATATTTCTAACTTTTGGAGCAATTGCTCTTTCCTCTTGTGGTTCGTTAGGACCAGAGGAGTTTGCGCCCAATGCTTCTGGTCCGAGCAGACCAACGGCACCAGCAGCTGTTGAACCAATATCTGATACACCCGTACTAATTGGTGCGCCTTATACAATAGATGGCACAACATATACACCCGAAGATGTGACCTCATATGATGAAGTTGGCTATGCAAGCTGGTTTGGTAGCGAATTAGATGGTCGTCCTACTACAAATGGAGAAATTTTTTCTGCTACAGCCACCAGCGCGGCCCATAAAACTCTACCGCTTCCTACCTATGTAGAGGTAACAGCGCTCGAAACAGGGCGTACAATTTTAGTTCGGATTAATGAGCGAGGTCCTGCTGTCAATAATCGCTTGATTGATTTATCAGAAGCAGCGGCACAGCAATTGGGTATATCTGGTCAAGAAGTAGCTGGCGTGCGCGTGCGTAAAGTTAACCCACCCAATCCAGAACGGGCTATATTGCGCAATGGTGGTCAAGCTATACGGCGAATAGACACACCTGAATCGCTTACACGAATTTTAAGAGACCGTTTGGCCAAGCTGCCTGTTCCACAGGGTAGAATCCGTATTGCAGCAAGCCCTAGTCCTAATGCGAGTATCGGTAATAATGGAGTTGGAGGCCGATTCATATCTGAAGGGCAGCGTAATCCGCCTCAAGCTGCTGGAAGAGAAGGTCGATTTGTTGTTGAAACTAATGACCCAAAAGCTCAAAATAAACCAGCAGCGATAAGCGGTTATGTAGTTCAATTGTCATCATTTTCTCTAAAAAGTAGAGCAGATGCTCTAGCCCGTAAAGTAGGTGGTAATGTAGCACCAAGCGGTGATGGTTCATTATTTCGAGTACGTTATGGACCATATGCTACAAAAGAAGAAGCACAGCAGGGGCTAGCAAATGCACAACAACGCGGCTATCCTCAAGCGAGAATATTCCGCGAATGACTCGTTTCTATCGCTGGATAAAAATATAACATCAAGCGATAGGATTTAAATATGAATAAATTGACTGTTGGCGCTGCATTAGCATTATTAATTGCGCCTATTTCGGTTAATTCACAGCAAGCAGGTGCGCCTACTGCAAATATCACTTTTGATAGTAAAGCCAAGATTGCTTATTTACTCGACATGCAATCAGGTGCTGTTTTGGTAGATAAAGAATCAGGCAAGCAAATTCCGCCCGCTTCCATGGCAAAAATGATGACAGTATATGTCGCATTCGATCAAATCACAAAAGGCAATTTAGCATTAGATAAAAAGATCAGAGTTGAAAATGCAACTTGGCAAAAATGGAAAAGTCAGGGTTCGACTATGTTTTTGCGCAATGGCGAATATGTATCCGTCGAAGATTTATTGCATGGTATTGTTACATTGTCGGGAAATGATGCATCGGTTGTTCTGGCCGAAGGCATCTCTGGCAGCGAAAAAGCTTTTACCGATTTGATGAATGTTACTGCCCAAAAAATCGGCATGAAAAACAGTAATTTTGGTAATTCCAATGGTTGGCCAGATGAGGGTGTTACCTATGTTACAGCAAAAGATTTAGGCATATTGGGTTCGCGTACTATTTATGATTTTCCTAAATTATATAATGCGTTTTATGGATTGACAGAATTTACTTGGGGCGGCGTAAAACAGCAAAACCGAAACCCCTTACTTGGCAAGATTGATGGTGCCGATGGTCTGAAAACAGGGCATACCGAAGAAGCTGGATATGGCCTCGCGGGTACAGCCGAACAAAATGGTCGCCGTCTCATGATGGTGGTTGCGGGGTTGGATAGTTTTAATGGCCGTATCAATGAGTCCGTTGCGATGATGAATTGGGGCTTTAAAGCTTGGACAACAAAGCCACTCTATAAAAAAGGGCAAATTATCGGAGATATTAAGGTGCAACTTGGCAGCGAGACTAGCGTCGATATGATAGCACCGCGCGACATAGGTATGACCATCCCGAGAGCCTTTGATGGACCGTTTAAAACCTTTATTCGCTATAAAAGCCCCCTCAAAGCTCCTTTTAAAAAGGGCGATCATATCGCTGATTTGGTTATCAAACCTACCTATGGTCAAGAACAAGTCATGGCTTTAACATCCTCTGTAGATGTTGAAGAAGCTGGCTTTTTTGGCCGCGCATGGAATGGCTTTAAGTCGATCTTCGGTTTCTAATGAACGTACAAAATTCTCCAACTACTCTTGGTCGTTTTATCACTATTGAGGGTGGCGAAGGTTGCGGAAAATCGACGCAAACCAAACAAATTGCTCATCGCCTTTCTAAATTGGGGTTAGATGTAATTATAACCCGCGAACCAGGCGGTACGGATAATGCGGAAGCGATAAGAGAATTATTATTAAACGGTGGTGATAATCGATGGGATAGTAGGGCAGAGGCTCTGCTATTTGCAGCAGCGCGCGGCGATCATGTCCGGAATCTCATCAAGCCAGCTTTAATACGCGGTCAATGGGTGCTGTGCGATCGTTTCTTAGAAAGCAGTAGAGCCTATCAGAGTGGTGGCAGCGGTTTAAGCGATGCAACCATATTGCAATTGCATAATATTGGCAGTGAAGGCTTCTTACCTGATAGAGTATTAGTTTTGGACTTAGACGAAGATACAGCAAATAAGCGTGTATTCATACGCGATGGAGATGTTCGAGATAGAATTGGCGGCCGCCCAAAAGAATTTCATACAGCCGTTAGGCAGGCTTTCAGAGATTATGCTCAGCAAGATAGCGAGCGTATAAAATTGATAGATGCTGGTGCTGATAGTGATGAAGTAACCGATAGCATTATGGATATTTTACAGGATATGATTAATGCCTGAAACCGATGATGGTCATTATATCGGCCATAGCAAATGTTGGAATATGTTCAAAAGTGCATTGAATCGCAGGAAATTGCATCATGGTTGGATTTTATCTGGCACAAAAGGCATTGGTAAAGCTGGTTTTGCGAAACGCATGGCCTGTTCTATATTAGACCCAAATGGCACGCAAAAACATTTAATTGATGCAAGTACGCATCCCGATTTTCATATCATTTCGCGCCCTCCAAAAGAATTACCAAAAGAGGGTGAGGGGATCGATCCTAATGCCGAATTAAAACGTAGCATCAATATCGATCAAATTCGTAAAGTACAGACAGTTTTGAATGTTAAACCTTCTATGTCTGATAAACGTGTAATCATTATAGATGCTGCCGATGATATGGAGAGAGCATCAGCCAATGCATTATTAAAAAGCCTTGAAGAACCGCCACAAGGTACTATTTTTATTTTGATAAGCCATGCGAGCGAAAAATTATTACCTACAATTAAATCACGCTGTCAGATGATGCGCTTTGATCCTCTCTCCGAAGATCAAATGATAGCTGCGCTCAATATGTATTTATCGGACAGCAGCGATGCTGAGCGCGCTGCATTGGTGCGTGCGGGTAATGGTTCTCCTGGTCGCGCTCTTACTTTTTTGGGCTTGGATTTGGCAGAGATTGACACCATCATGGATAATATAAGGGCGAAGGGCGATCCTAATAATGTGCTGCGTACCAAATTGGTTAAATTGCTTACCTTAAAGGCTGCACAAGCCAAATATGAAGCTTTTTTGCGTAGAGCGCCGAGCTATATCGCAACGCATGCGCATCATTTACCAGTGGAAAGATTCAATGAGGTTAGCGATACTTATGCCAAAGCGACATCGTTGGCATCGCGCGCGATTGGATTATCATTGGATAAGCCTGCAGTAGTTTTTGAAATGGTAAGCTTGCTGTCCGTGTTGCAAACGCATAAACCATCTCGGTAAAGTAAGAATCGGAAATTATGAGCAAACCATATTATATAACCACTGCCATTAGCTATCCTAATGGGCGCCCCCATATTGGCCATGGCTATGAAGCTATTGCGGCCGATGTCAGCGCGCGCTTTCAACGCTATATGGGCCGCGATGTGCGCTTTCAAACGGGAACCGATGAACATGGTTTGAAAATGGCACAAAAGGCACGAGAAGTCGGACAAACGCCCAAAGAATTGGCCGATGAAATGTCGTCTTATTTCATTGATATGTGCGCAAAATTAAACATTTCTCATAACCGTTTTTTGCGCACTAGCGAAAAGGAGCATCACAGAGCCAGTCAAGCGATTTGGAGGGCTATGGAAGCCAATGATGATCTATATTTAGACCGTTATGAAGGATGGTATAGCATACGCGATGAAGCTTATTATGATGAAAAAGAGTTAATTAAGGTCAAAGATACTGCAGGCAATATTGAAAAATTATCGCCGCAAGGAACGCCTGTTGAATGGACCGTTGAGGAAAGCTGGTTCTTTCGCCTCAGCAAATATGAAAAGCCACTTTTGAAATTATATAGAGAACAAACGGAATTTATCCAGCCTGAGAGCCGCCGCAATGAAATTATGCGCTTTGTAGAAGGCGGTTTAAATGATTTGAGCATTTCACGCACCAGTTTTGATTGGGGTGTGCGCGTACCTAGTGATAGTAATGCTAATAAAAATAATGATAATAAACATGTTATGTATGTATGGGTAGATGCGCTGACCAACTATTTAACAGGCTTGGGTTATCCCGATAAAACGACGGATTTTGATACATATTGGCCCGCCGATGTGCATCTTATTGGCAAAGATATTACGCGTTTTCATGCAGTTTATTGGCCCGCATTTTTGATGAGCGCCAATATTGCATTGCCCAAACATATATTTGGTCATGGCTTTCTTCTCAACAAAGGAGAGAAAATGTCCAAATCCATTGGCAATGTGGTTGATCCTATAGATTTGGCAGATGCTTTTGGTGTGGATCAATTGCGTTATTTCCTACTGGCGGATGTTAATTTTGGCCAAGATGGAAGCTATTCGGCAGAAGCTATTACATTGCGCTGCAATGCTGATTTGGCCAATAGCTATGGAAATTTAGCACAACGAACTTTATCGATGATATTTAAAAATTTGGATGGCAAAATTGATTTTGATTATGAAAGCGATACAGCCGATGATGCGTTATGTGCTAACATCAGAAAAACTTGCCAAAAAGAACTGCCCAATGCTTTTGAGAAATTAATGTTCTCTCAAGGGATTGAAGCTTGGATGCGCGCGGTGAATGCCTGTAATCAATATGTGGATGATCAAGCACCTTGGAACCTCAAAAAAACCAATCCTGAACGCATGAAAGCGGTATTGATGACATTATTTGCTGCAATTCGCGATTTGACAATAGCGATAAATCCCGTCATTCCAGAGAAATCAGCCGCTATATTAAACCAAATGAACATAAGCGGAAGGACTTTTACCGATCTTTGCAGCAATGATTGGAAAAAAGAAGTGAGCGGATTTACATTGGATAAACCTATTCCAGCATTCCCGCGCCTTGAAATGCCAACAGAGGATTAAACATGCTCATCGATAGCCATTGCCATCTCAATTATAAGGGCATCATCGAACAACAAGATGATGTGCTTGCGAGGGCGAGGGCAGTGGGCGTTACAGGAATGCTCAATATATCCACGCGTGAGAGCGAATGGGATGATATTATCGCGCTTGCTGATAAAGAGAGGGATATTTGGGCTAGCGTTGGTATTCATCCGCACGAAGCAGATGAGCATCCTGATGTGGATACACAAAAATTAATCGATAAAGCCCAGCATAATCGTGTTATCGCCATCGGTGAAACAGGCCTTGATTATTATTATGAACATAGCGATCGAGCAAATCAAAAACAGAGCTTTCGTAGTCACATAGTAGCTGCGCGCGAAACGGGTTTGCCGCTCATTGTACATACGCGCGATGCTGAGGAAGATACAGCACGGATAATGGGTGAGGAAATGGAGAAGGGGGCTTATCCCGCTGTTATCCATTGTTTTACCGCTAGCGATAATTTTGCAAAAACCGCTCTGGATATTGGATGCTATATTAGCATTTCGGGAATTGTGACGTTCAAAAATGCCAGAGAATTAAAGCATACGGCTTCCTGGATACCGGCTGACAAATTATTGATCGAGACAGATTCTCCCTTTTTAGCACCTGTGCCGCATCGCGGAAAAACGGGTGAGCCAGCCTTTGTCGCTGATACTGCAGCCTATCTGGCTGAATTACGCGGCGAAGATGTTGATGCGCTCAAACAACGTACAGCACAGAACTTTTTTGATCTATTTACAAAAGCTAAAGCGCAAAAGGCCGAAACTCAGTGAAGTTGACCATTTTAGGGTGCGGTACTTCCGCTGGAGTTCCACGTATTGGCAATGATTGGGGGAAATGCGATCCCACCGAACCCAAAAACAAACGCACGCGCGTCTCTATATTAGTGCAAAGCGAAGACCATGGCATTTTAGTCGATACGTCTCCTGATCTGCGGCATCAATTACTGGCTGCTGGAACTACCGATATTAATAGCGTTTTATGGACGCATGATCATGCCGATCATACGCATGGTATTGATGAATTGCGTCAGATATTCTTCAAAACGCGTATTCCCGTTGAGGGCTATGGCAGCAAAGCCACAATGGAATCGCTAAAACGTCGTTTTGGCTATGTTTTTCAGGGTAATAGCGGTTATCCTACAACCTGTAATGCCAATATATTAAAGGGTGTATCGCATAATATTGGGCCATTTAATATATCTTATACCGAACAGCCACATGGCCCTATATTTTCCACTGGCTATCGTATTTCGCATGGAGGCAAGTCTATTTGTTATGCAACTGATTTTGGTGCTATAACCAACGATATGGTGGATTTATATGGTGGTACAGATTTGCTAATTGTGGATTGTTTGCGCCAAGATCCGCATCCAACCCATGCGAATTTAGACATGTCCTTGGAATTAATTGACCGCTGTGCCGCCAAATATGCATTATTAACCCATATGGACAAAAATATGGACTATCATACAATTGCCAATATGATACCCAGCCATGTTGAACCGGCCTTTGATATGATGAGAATTGACTTATAATGGATGAAAGCAGCCGTATAATTTATGGAATATTGCTGCTAGTTTTAGTATGCAGTGCTTTATTTTCGCGCCGTATACCCATATCTCAAATGGTCAAAATGCTGCTTATCTGGATCGGTATATTCTTATTATTATTCATATTATTTAGTTTTAGAGCTGAGTTTTCTATTGTTTTGGAACGCGTAAAATCTGAAATAACAGGTACAGGTAACCAGAGCAGCAATGGCCAAGAAATCATATTAACTCGTCGCTATAATGGTCATTTTTGGATTAGAGCATTTGTGAATAATGTACCCATTGACTTTCTAGTAGATAGCGGTGCTACGGGTATAGTGATGAGCACCGCAGACGCTGATGCGGCTTCTATTGATTATGATTTGAGTGATATTCCAGTTTTATCCAATACGGCAAATGGCGTCTCTAAATCTTATCGTGCTTCTATCGGTGAAATGAAAATTGAAAACTCTGTGTATCAGGATGTGAATATCTATGTTTCACCAACATTAGGTGACACCAATCTTTTAGGCATGAGCTTTTTAAATCAATTACAAAGCTGGCGGGTAAGCGGTAATCAAATGATATTACAGCCATAATTTAAAGTATAGCTATTGTCATCTTTAGAAATTTAACATAATATATATTATCAAACTTTTATTATATCCAAAATTTTCATTCAATCACTAAAGCTGCGCTTTCTTTCACCTCTTGCAGTACTGGAAAAGTGCTGGTTTGTTGAACGCTTGGTAGATCAGATAAAATATCAGCCATGAATAGGCTGTAAGTTTGCACATCTTTGCTACGTACTTTGAGCAAATAATCATATCCACCAGACATCATATGGCAGGATAATATTTCCGGAATATCACGCACCGCTGCATTAAATTCATTTAATTTTTTGCGCGATGTATTTTTAAGCTTCACTTGAACATATACCAAATGAGATTGATTGACTTTATGTGCATCAATATCAGCACGATACCCTTTAATGAAACCATCTTTTTCTAATTTACGTAGCCTAATCAAACAAGGTGATTTGGTGATATTAACGCGCTCGGCAAGATCAACCACAGGGATGCGCCCTTCCCTCTGAATCACGCGCAATATATTTTTATCGATTTGGTCTAATATTCTATTCATATCCAATTTCCTGATACTTTAGACTGTTTATCAATAATAATAAAATCATACAAATGTTTATTAGGACAAAAATAGGAACAAAACCTGTGTAAACTTGTCATAACCAAATTTTGGAGTGGTATTCAATTATGATAAAAAGAAAAGACTCATTGGTTGAATCAGTAGAGAAATTTAATCAGCTCGCAGATCATTATTTACGCGATGAGAATGAACTAATTTCATCCTTTATTAAAGAACTAGATTATAATGAAATTGCTCAAAAAGCAGTACAAAAAAATAGTTATACAATCATTCAAGAGCTCAAAGACTCCCATATAACGCTCTCAATTATTGATAAATTACTCCAAGAATATGGCCTGTCAAGCAAAGAGGGTATCATTTTAATGCGCCTCTCAGAGGCCTTGGTGCGTACCAAAGACGCAGCCACAGCACAAATTTTAATTCGTGACAAAATATCGCAAGGAGATTGGACAGCACATGCTGGTAAGAGCAGCTCTTTCATCGTAAATCGTGCCACTCAAGGTCTGCAATTTTTAGCCTTATGGATCAATCTTAGCAGCCGCCTCTCAAAACAAAATATAGTAGCAAGAATTGGTGATAATATCATGTATAAGGTCATGAAAATGGCCATGAAATTAATGGGTGGTCACTTCGTATTGGGTGAAGATATAGATAAGGCCATTGCAAAATCAAACAAGTTTGACCGCAGTATAACCTGTTTCTCCTATGATATGTTAGGAGAAGCCGCTTATACCAATGATGATGCAGAGCGATATTTTGCTGCATATGAAAATGCAATCTTGGCGATTGCAAAGGATACTCCATATTCCGATATTCGCCATGCACCCAGTATCTCCATTAAATTATCAGCCCTACACCCACGCTATGAAAGCATTCAAGCAAAGCAATGCATTACGCCAATTTATGATAAATTGTTAAAATTATGCAGATTAGCAAAAGATGGTAATTTTGGTATTACCATCGATGCAGAAGAATGCGAGCGGTTAGAGATATCGCTACTTATTGCTGAAAAATTATGTGCAAATGAAGAACTGAAGGATTGGAATGGACTTTCTATTGTTGTACAGGCCTATCAAAAGCGTGCCCTGCCCACTATCGACCATATCGCCGCTATGGGTCGTAAATATGATCGTAAATTAATGATAAGGTTGGTTAAAGGTGCCTATTGGGATAGTGAGATAAAGCGCGCGCAAGAAATGGGGTTATCTGATTATCCAGTTTTCACACGTAAGGAAAATAGCGATTTAAGCTATATGATCTGCGCCCAGAAAATAATTAAATATGCCGATACCATTTACCCTCAATTTGCTACCCATAACGCACAATCCGCTGCTGCGGTTGCATATTTTGCACAGCAGAAAAATATCTCATTTGAATTTCAGAGATTATTTGGGATGGGAGATCAATTGCATATATTATTGGCACAGAAATATGGAATAAAAAGTCGCATTTATGCGCCAGTTGGTCCGCATAAAGATTTGCTACCTTATCTGGTTAGACGTCTGCTTGAAAATGGTGCAAACTCTTCTTTCGTCAATCAAATCTCGGATCAAAATATTGATATTGAAAAATTAATTTATGACCCGCTGGATAAAGTAGAAATCAGTGCAAACCATAGAAACCCCAATATTCCGCTTCCTGTAGAGCATCTTAATAATGGTCGAATATCGGCTTCGGGCTTTGATGAAAGACAATTTAATCAAATCTTACATTCTGAAAATAACTTATTAAAGGTACCGTTTGTCGAAGCATTCTCATTAATAAATGGCAAAAACGTAAAAGGAATGCCTGTTGAGCGATATTGTCCTTTTGATAGAGAAAAGTCCATTGGAATTGCTCATTATGCAGATGAAAATCATACCCAAAAAGCTATCACTTGTGCTGCTCAATCCAATTATCAATATGCCCATAGCCCAAAGGAACGAGCCGACATATTGCGCCGAATAGGAGATACATTATTATCATCAGAGGATGAATTACTATCTATATTGGTTTGGGAAGCAGGAAAAACAGTCAATGATGCTTTGTCTGAGATACGCGAAGCTGTAGATTTTTGCCGCTATTATGCGGACCAAGCTGAAATCCATATTGACCGTAAAGCATTGGGAATCATTGTCTGTATTTCACCTTGGAATTTTCCACTGGCTATCTATTTGGGGCAAATAGTTGCAGCCCTTGCTATGGGCAATTGTGTCATAGCTAAGCCCGCAGAACAAACCCCCCTTATTGCTTATAAAGTCAGCGATATATTATATAAATCGGGTATTCCCAGAGATGCATTCCATCTGTTAATTGGCGATGGTGCATTGCTCGGCAATACACTCACAAGCAGCGATACAATTGATGCCATTTGTTTCACAGGCTCCACTAAAACCGCCAAGCATATTGCGCGAAATTTGGCGAATATTGGCCGTGCAGACATTCCATTCATTGCCGAGACGGGCGGCATCAATGCTATGATTGTCGATTCAACAGCATTGCTCGAACAAGTAATAGAAGATGTGACAGCTTCTGCTTTTCAAAGCGCTGGACAGAGATGTTCAGCCTGTCGCCTTTTGTGCATACAGGATGATATAGCCGATGATTGCATCATTATGTTACGCGGTGCGATGGAAGTCCTCAAAATCGGTGATCCTTCATCCCTTTCCACTGATATAGGTCCAGTAATAGATAAAAATGCCAAAAAAATGATCGATGATTATAGTGCTGCGATGCAAAAATCAGCAAGCAATGTAGGTGCTATGCCGATTGCGGGTGATTTGTCAAAAGGAACATTCACTATCCCCTACGCATTTGAGATTGACAATATATCAAGCTTAGAGCGTGAGATTTTTGGCCCTATTTTGCATATTAAACGTTTTAAATCATCTGAGATTAACACACTTATCAATGAGATCAATGCTCTTGGTTATGGACTAACCATGGGGCTACATACTCGCATTGATGCACGCATAGGGCATTTTTCTAATCATGCAAATATTGGCAACCTCTATGTCAATCGCAATCAAATTGGCGCTGTGGTTGGCGTACAGCCCTTTGGTGGAGAGGGGCTTTCTGGTACTGGGCCGAAAGCTGGCGGCCCGCATTATTTAAAGCGGATATCGCAGAATATTGAGCATCAAAAAAGAATGATAGATTCAAAAGATCAAATATTAAGCAATAATGATCTAGAGTTTTTATTGTCTTTAAAAATTGAGAGTTCAGACATAATATTACAGCAAATTTATAATCATTATAAACCGCATAACCCTGATGTAGCCAATATATATAAAGAGAATATTACCAAAGCGAAAATATTTTTAAACGAGCAAAAATTATCTGGCCCTACGGGTGAAAAAAATATTCTGAAGCTCTACCCGCGCGGAACTATTTTGTGCATGGGCGGCGACAATATTTCTGATCTTCATCATCAAATATCTGTCGCAATATTAACTGGAAATAACATCACCATAATAGGTGATAGTGACAAATCCGCTGCATCTAACCGAATAAATATTATCAC
Source organism: uncultured Sphingorhabdus sp. (assembly GCA_937944295.1). Lineage (GTDB taxonomy): Bacteria > Pseudomonadota > Alphaproteobacteria > Sphingomonadales > Sphingomonadaceae > Sphingorhabdus_B. The sequence goes on along the minus strand of CALDZL010000139.1, from coordinate 11,820 downwards.
AACGGATGAAATAGAAATGCGCATGAAAGAATTTGACGGTATCGCAATCGATGGTGCCAAGCGTGCCGATATAGCAAATCAAGTCGTACATTTTGATGGCCCAATTCGCCCCATATTAAGCGGCTATGATGATGCGGAACATTACGTCTTGGAACGATGCCTTACCATTGATACGACGGCCGCTGGAGGTAATGCGTCTTTATTAGCGCTAAATTAGAATATTATATGGCTATATTTTATGAAAATCCTCTATAAGTAAGAATGGATAAAATTTATGATATCAACCCCCTTGCCCGTATCATGGAAAAATTACGTGACAAAGAGAAAGGGTGCGAATGGGATGTGGCTCAAAACTTTACCTCTATCGCTCCTTATACAATTGAAGAAGCCTATGAAGTAGCCGATGCAATTGAGCACGGGGATAAAAACGATCTTAGCGATGAATTGGGGGATTTGCTGCTGCAAGTAATATTCCATAGCCAAATGGCGCGTGAAGAAGGCAGTTTTGACCTTCAAAATGTTATCGATGGCATTTGCCATAAAATGATTCGAAGACATCCGCATATATTCGATAAAAATGGTACATTTCTAAATAACAAGCAAGCTGTGCGGCAAAATTGGGAAATCATCAAGGAGAATGAACGCAAAGATAAAGATGAAAATTCCAGCGCTTTGGATGGTATAGCCCTTGCCCTTCCCGCTCTTAAACGTGCAGAGAAAATCCAAAAACGTGCAGCACGAACTGGCTTTGACTGGCCCAATAGCCAAGGTGCAAAATCCAAGGTTATCGAAGAATTAGAAGAAGTAGAACAAGCCGCCAACGAAGGTCAAATATTTGAAGAAATAGGGGATTTATTATTCTCAGTTGTGAATTATAGCCGTCATTTAGGCATTGCTCCCGAAGAAGCCTTGAAAGCTGCAACATCTAAATTTTCGAATCGATTTACCAAAATGGAAGATATGGCTCAAAATAAACAACAGGATTTTTCAGAGCTTTCTTTAGATGAAAAAGAAGAATATTGGCAGCTTGCAAAGATTAAGGATTAGAGTTTTCTAATTTCTTTAAATATTGCCCCCACTGCTGCTCATTCATAGATATTTGCATATCAATCACCGTTTCATTTTGTATCTGAGATAATATTTCAGAATTGCGATGTACCCAAGCCAATAACGCTCCGTTGGTCACGTTAATACTGATATTCTTAATATGATTATTACGCAAAACAAGATGCGATAATTTGTCTTTCAAACTATCTATACCATGACCATTGTGGGCGGAAATAAGAGCAAAGAAGTCATTATTTTCGCTTTTGTTGTGAAATTCATTATAATCACCTTCATTCAATAAGTCTGATTTATTCCAAACCTCAATAATAGGCGTTTGCTTGATAATCTCTTCTGTTTCTGCGAACTGTTCTTCTTCAATAGATGACCAAGCTAATTCCTCTATTATCATTCCATCATTTTCATAATCAGCCTGTGATGTCAAACCAAGCGAACGTAATATATTTATGACATCTGACTTTTGTTTAGCGCTATTAGGGTGCGCAATATCACGCACATGGACAATGATATCAGCGGCAATAACTTCCTCTAATGTTGCTCTAAACGCTACAACCAATTGCGTGGGAAGGTCCGAGACAAAACCTACCGTATCCGATAAAATCGCTTTTGAAACACCAGGCAGACTTATATCCCGCATCGTTGGGTCTAATGTTGCAAAAAGTAGATTCTCGGCAAAAATATCGGAACCTGTTAAGCGATTAAATAATGTGGATTTACCTGCATTGGTATAACCAACTAATGCTATAACAGGCCAAGGTGCTTTTTCACGCCTAGCGCGATGTAAACCGCGCGTACGTTTTACCTGGTCTAATTCTTTGCGCAGTTTTGACATTCGATCACGGATCATGCGGCGATCGGACTCAATTTGTGTCTCACCTGGGCCACCGAGGAAACCAAAACCACCACGCTGTCTCTCCAAGTGAGTCCAACTTCGCACTAAGCGCCCTTGCTGATAATCTAAATGCGCCAATTCCACTTGCAAACGCCCCTCAGCAGTGGACGCTCTTTCACCAAATATCTCTAATATAAGGCCCGTTCTATCAATTATTTTTGCTTTTATTATTTCTTCAAGGTTACGCTGTTGAATAGCTGAGAGAGATGCATCAAAATAGACTAATTCTATTTCTTCATTATCTACAAACTCTTTTATTTCCCTGGTTTGGCCGCCGCCAACTAATGTCGCAGCATTTGCTTTCCTGACACGCAAATGTTGGGTATCAACAACTAATAAGCCAATGGCTAATGCGAGACCTTGTGCTTCTTCCAATCGTGCTTGCGGGTTTCTATCATTATGAACATTAGGATATATTATTAAGGTCTTAGTCCCTCGCGAAAAATCTTCTTCGTTAGAACGGTTAAATATACTCAACCCAAATCCTCATTATATTCAATAAGATTTATATTTTTATCAGGCTGTATAGTTGACACTGCATGTTTATATACAAGTTGAATTATAGTATCGCGTTCTAATAGGATTGAGAATAGATCATTAGCAACAATATTGCCTTGTAGCATCACACCATTAACCAGGAATATAGTCACATTTTCTTCGACATCGCGAACTGCATATAAAAATATATCTTGTAAATTTCCAGCTTTGGGCTTTTGATTCTCCATCAATTTATAAAATTGTTCTGACTCTACCACTGTAGTAGGTAATATTGTCGATATAGAATGCTTATAAACCAATTGCGTCTGACCATCACGGCGCAACAAGATTGAGAAATTGTCAAACCAAGTTATAATCCCTTGTAATTTAACGCCTTTCATCAAGAAAATTGTGATGGGGGTCTTTGATTTCCGTACAGAATTAAGGAATATATCCTGTAAAACGTTATTTTTATCGCTCATGATTATTGTCCATTATTATTGAGTGATTACTATAATCAATAAATAGATAGATAATGCCTAAGTCAATGGTTTCTTTAATATTAAGCACAATAATAATTTATATGTCTGTTTTTTTCTTATCTTTATCATAGAGTCCCAATAATTTCAGCTTTCTATGCAGTGCCGAACGCTCCATGCCTATAAAACCTGCGGTACGCGAAATATTACCAGAGAAGCGATTGATCTGTACTTTAAGATATTCGCGTTCAAAAGTTTCCCGCGCTTCACGCAGTGGCATTCCCATCAAACTGGATATATTATTATTGGGCCCTTCTAATCCACCAATTATTTCGGTGGGAAGATTAGATAAATCAATTATCGATAAATTTTTTGTTGGGGCAAAAATAACAATGCGTTCAATAATATTTTTAAGTTGCCTTACATTTCCGGGCCAATCAAATGCTTGCATAGCGGCCATTGCTTCATTGCTAATTTTTGGCGGTTGCATATCATGCTGATTAGCATATCGGATCAAAAAAAATTCAGCGAGATCATTTATATCTTCACGCCTCTCACTTAATTCAGGAAGCTCGATCGGAACAACATTAAGCCTATAGTATAAATCTTCACGAAATCGCTTAGCTTCTATCTCTTCATTCAAATTTCTGGCTGAAGTGGAAATTACACGAACATCAACACGAATAGGGCGTTCTCCTCCAACGCGCACAAATGTCTGATCGGTTAACACACGCAATATTTTAGCTTGTGTGGGCAGCGGCATATCGGCTATCTCATCCAGAAATAATGTGCCTCCATGGGCAAGCTCCATCAATCCTACTTGTTTTAACTTCCCATCAACTTCGATACCAAATAATTGTTCTTCAAATTTATCTGGATCTAGCCTCGCAGAATTAACCGATATAAATTTAGAATTTGCGCGCGGACTCCAATTATGAACCATGCGAGCTGCCACTTCTTTACCAACGCCAGCGGGGCCCAATATCATTATTCTGCTACCCGACACAGCTACTTTTTTAAGCTTTGCACGTACAGTTCTAATTATATTAGAACTGCCCGTCAGCTCGTTATTTATTCCAAATTTTTCTTTATATGCCAGATTCTCTAATCTTAATCTCTCTGTCTCTGTTGCTCTTTCTACAAGATGGATAAGCTTTTCTGTCATAAAAGGTTTTTCAATGAAATCGATCGCCCCTTCATTAATCGCGGCGACAGCCGTATCTAAATTTCCATGACCAGAAAATATAATAACAGGCAATTCAAGATCACGCTTTTTAATCTCTCGCAGCATTTCAATACCATCCATCGGCGAACCACGAAGCCATACATCTAACAGAACAAGCGCGGGCCTGCGTTCGTCTATCGCTGCAAGAGCAGCAATGCTTCCAGCTGCTGTTCGGGTTTCATACCCTTCATCTTCTAAAACGCCTGACACCAAATTTCGGATATCTTGTTCGTCGTCGACAATCAAAACTTCCATCATATATTCTCCGGATTATCATCTATCATTTCGGCATTATTTTGATTTTGCTGTAGTTTTTTGACATCAAAACAAATTTTAACGCTCACCCCGCCACCTTTCACCTCATCAAAATAAATACGCCCAAAATGCTCTTCTACTATTTTTTTAACAATCGCTAAACCTAAACCAGAACCTGATGATCTTGTTGTTACATAAGGCTCGACGATACGGCTTTTTTCTGCAGGCAAGCCAATGCCATTATCGATAATTTCAACAATGAGCTTATTATCCTGATTTAAGATATTCACTTGAATTTTGCCTTTATGATCTTTTTCTTCTAACTGGCGCTCTTCAATAGCTTCGGTAGCATTTTTAACGACATTGGTGATGGCTTGCCCCATCTGCCGTCGATCACAAAATATGTTCATAATATCATTTTGCGTATCCACAGTGAAGGTCATGTCCGTCTTAGATACCTCGTGCAGAAAAACACTATGGCGCACAATATCGGAAATATTCTCTTCTCTAAACATAGGTTTGGGCATACGCGCGAAAGAAGAAAATTCATCTGCAATGTTCCGTAAATCATGGACCTGTCTAATGATTGTATCTGTTAATTGGTCAAAAACATCATTACCGTCATCAATATGACTCGAGAAACGTCTTTTCAAACGTTCCGCTGCCAATTGTATAGGAGTTAGCGGGTTTTTAATCTCATGGGCAATACGCCTTGCAACATCTGACCAAGCAGCCCGTTTTTGATCTGCTAATTGTTCGCTAATATCTTCAAATGTTATTACCGAGCCATTGTCATCACGACTGATATTAACAGCCAATGTTTGTGGTTCTGGACCATCCCCTATTTGAATGATAGTCTCTTTTTCTTTTCTACTAATTAGCTTGGCAAAGTCTGTAGATATATCTTTAATAGCAACCCCTATTAATGTCTTACCATCACTCGCCAATTGATATGAAGCATTGCTATTGGCTAAAATGATTTTATCCTCATTATCCAAGCTAATTATTCCTGCTGAAACCGATTCCAATACAGTTTCCATAAAAGCCCTGCGATTATCCAATTGTTGATTAACGGTGAGCAAATTTTTATTTTGCGCTTCTAATTGTTGAGTCATGACATTGAATGACTTGCTTAAAATGCCAACTTCATCTGGCCGCAAATGACTCTCTGGAACACGGGCAGACAAATCACCACTTGCAACTTTTTGCGCAGCAAAAACCAATTGATTAACGGGCCGAACCAATCGGTCTGCAACGATTAAAGCAATCCATATTGCTATGCAAATAATCAACAGCGAGACGACATATAATGCGACATTAAATTGTAATTGTAGATTTTGTGAGCGTGAAATCATATCATCATAATCATTTAATAATTTTTGTGCTGGACCGCCCAGTACAAATGATGGCACGCTGTCTAATCTAGCTGTGTAGAGGTATAATCTAGGGTTCTCGAATAATATCGTAGCTGCCTCAATACGATCTGACTTGGCTTCAACCACTAAACCTTCATCGGTACTAAGCTTGTCTAGCATAGTGTCTGTAATCCATATATTCCGATCTTGATCATCAGATGCAACAACAGCCTCGGTTCGCTGTATACCTTTCTCATCAATCGTTACAATAGCAGACTCGCTTAATTTTCGGTTCAATACTTGCGTCAGATATGCATCCAAAAACTGCGGATTATCAGCCCTAGTTTGATTTAATGAGAATCGTATATCGCTTGCCATGGTTTTGGTTTCTTCGCCGACATCGCTCAATTTTTCTTGATAATAACCAAGAGCAAGTGTTTCTGCATTTTCCAATATATCGCGAGCAGGCCCAGAAAACCAAAATTGCACACCATTTTGGAACAGCAAAGATGCAAAGATCACCAATAAAAATACGGGGATAGTTGTAATAAGAGAAAAAACACCGACCAAACGAACATGCATTTTACTTTGGCTATTCGAGCCTTGTTTTTGTGTTCTTTTGATGGCGATACGCCTTCCCCACAGAGCAATTAAAATACTCGCAGGAATCAGATTTATTACCAACAATGTAGCAGCTAAGGGAGGTGACAGAGGTTTAGCTGTCTCATTTTGAGAAATGTAAAATGAGAATGTTGCCCATGCAAATACAACAAATGCGACTAAGCATATAATTTCGAGCCATCTGATGGTCTTATCGCTGGAGATAGTTTGCAATAAATGTCCAAAAAAATTTGGTCTATCTTTGCTACTTTCTAATGATTTCATAATTTGCGTTGCCATATTGTCACTATTACAGTGAAAAAGTGGCAAAGAAAGCACAAAGTGACATGCTCCTTATATTTTTCTGATATTGAAACCTTCAAACTAATTTTTATTTTGAAATTGAGTTTCTTGTAATTTCTTTCGCAAAGTATTACGATTTATACCCAGTATAGCAGAAGCTTTTAATTGGTTGTTTTTGCTCTTAAGCATGACATATTTTAACAATGGTTTTTCAAATTTGATCAGTAGCTTCGTATAAATATCTCCGTGGGCTGACAATTGTTTCCAATTCTCAGCCATATATGCCTCAATCGCTTCTTCCATCGTAATATTTTGTATATTGGACACGGTATTTTCGTGATTTTCAGCCAAAGCACTGACTGCTTCATCCGATATAATATCCGTTCTACATGTCACAATTAAACGCATAATAAAGTTTTTTAACTCTCGAACATTCCCACGCCAAGGCAGTGTTTCCATAATTTCAAGCGCTTTATTATCTATATTTTTTATTGGTAGTCCCTCTTTTGGGGCCAGGGCCAAGAAATGATGAACCAGTCTTGGAATATCATCTCTGCGATCACGAAGGGGAGGTAGTGAAATAGGGACAACATTTAATCTATAATATAAATCTTCTCTAAATTTATTGGCTTTTATCAGTTCTTCTAAATTTTGATTGGTTGCCGCAACAATACGCACATCTAGCTTGATATTGGCTTTCCCCCCTACTCTATTAATTGCCCCCGTTTGTAAGGCACGTAACAGCCGAGTTTGAGCGTGCATAGGCATGTCGCCTATCTCGTCTAAAAATAATGTTCCGCCTTGAGCTTGCTCAAATTTCCCAATGGATTGCGCAACGGCGCCTGTAAAGGCTCCTTTTTCATGGCCAAATAATTCTGATTCGATTAATTCAGAGGGAATGGCTGCCATATTAATAGCGATAAATGGTCCTGTTTTACGGTGCCCTAAATTATGAATAGCTTCAGCTACCAATTCTTTACCACTACCAGATTCTCCCAATACCATAACAGACAAATCATTATCTAAAAGCCGTACCACCATACGAAATACATTTTGCATGGCTGCGCTACGACCAATGATAGGCATATTTTTTTCATCAAAATTCTCTTCAAAATTTTGATCAATACTCTCTTTTTCACAACATTGCTTAACAGCATTTACAAGCTCATCTAAATCAAATGGCTTAGGAAAATATTCAAATGCATCAACCTCATTTGCCCTTACCGCAGTATCAAGTGAATTTTGAGCAGATATTATAATAAATGGCATATGGGGATATTGTGTTTTAATATCCGATAGTTGTGATATACCATCGCTATCTTTCAGTATAACATCAGTTATCATCGCATTATAGATATTTGTACTCAGCAATATGTTGCGCGCTTGGCCATTATCGCAACTATCTACTAAATAACCAAGAGATTCCAACGCAGCCGTTACCACTGTACATATGGAATCATCATCCTCAACCAATAATATTTTTTGCGGCATATATTCCTCTATTTCATAGACATTGGTAATAATATTCTAAAAATAGTTAGACCATTTTTATCATCGCGTTCGTGCAATATACGGCTGTTTAATTGGCGTATAAATTTACGCACAATGGCCAGACCAAGACCTTGTCCTTCACGTTTAGTCGTAACAAATGGGGTGAATAATTCATTCTGAATATGATCTGGAACACCTGGTCCATTATCTTTTATCATAACTTCTATTGGCAGTTTTACAGTATTTATATTCTCATCATCGGATCTTCGTAAAGAACCACTCATAACATAACGCGTACTAACCAAAACCTCTGGTTCTTCAGTATTTTTGCAAGCATCAATAGCATTTTGAATTAGGTTGATTAATATTTGTAATACAGCATCATAATCGACATAAATAGTGGGTAAAGAAGGGTCATATTGTGTGATAATATTAGGAAAGTTTGGATTGGTTATGCGGATGGATTGTAGTGCTTGATCCAAAATAATATGGATATTTTCTTGTTTGAATTGAACAGGTTTATGATTGCCTAAATTTTGCATCTGATCTAACAAACGGGCGATCCTGTCGACTTCTGTGACAATTAAATTGGTCATTGCTAATTCCGAACTATTAGCTCTTTTTGCCAAAAATTGTGCCGCTCCCTTTATGCCAGCGAGAGGGTTTTTAATTTCATGCGATAAAATTGCAGCAGCTCCCATCGCCAGCTGATCACCAGCTTCACTGTGATCGCCAATATAATCACGCTTTCCACGCCGCTTTATTATCATGATGATCCGAATATTTTGATTACTATGCAATGCATTAATCCAAACATCGACCAAGACGCTTGCAGATGGAGTTATAATCTCCATATTTTGAGCAGAAAGATCATTATTCAATGTAGCAAGAGCATCATTTATGCGTTTATCGTTAAATGTAATAATTTGTTCAACCAACCGGCCTTCGATTCTATTCTTGCCGCGCTCAAAAAAATCTTCACAGCTATCATTAACCTTAACAATAATATTTTCTTCATTTACCAACAGAATAGGAATTGGAAGCGCTGATAGAATCGCATTATCCACTAAATTTAAATTTCCTAGCATGGAAAGTTCTGAGCTCATGCTGCTACTAATTCTGGATCGATTAATCCTGTGTAAAACCGCTCTAGTTCGCCCAAAACTTGCTCAGGGTCATTTAGCTTATTGACCATATTACGAAATTCTGCAGAGCCATTGAGCCCTTTAGTATACCATCCAATATGTTTACGCGCGACGCCAACACCCACCTTATCACCATAAAGCTCCATCATAGCTCTATAATGCTCAACAATAAGCTCATATTGCTCAGCTAAATCGGGGTCATCAATGATGCCGCCATCGATAAAATATTGCATGACCTGCCCTAGAAGCCAAGGTTTCCCATAAGCCCCTCGTCCAATCATGATACCATCAGCACCGCTTTGTTCAAGCGCTGCGACACTATCTTTTATTGAACATATATCACCATTAGCAATGACAGGTATATTAACGGCTTCCTTTACTTTGCGGATGAAACGCCAATCAGCACTACCTTTATACATTTGATTGCGTGTACGGCCATGCACCGTGATAAGTTTAGCGCCCAAATCTTCGGCAATATGAGCAAGCTCTGGTGCATTTAGGCTATCAAGACACCAGCCCATGCGCATTTTTACGGTTACTGGAACATCAACAGCATCTACAACCGCTTTGATAAGGCTTGCAGCGAGCGGCAGATCCCGCATCAAAGCCGAACCTGCATCTCCATTGACAATTTTTTTAACGGGACAGCCCATATTAATATCAATGATGGCGGCCCCGCGATCGGCATTTAATTTTGCCGCTTCTGCCATGGCATTAGGTTCGCATCCGGCCAATTGCATTGAGACAGGCTCTTCTAAAGGATGCCATGCCGCTTTTTGCAGAGATTGCCGCGTTTCCCTAATCATGGCTTGGCTTGCTATCATTTCGGTCACATTTAAACCGCTACCATAACGGCGCACCAATGTACGAAATGGCATATCGGTGACGCCCGTCATCGGTGCGAGCACGACAGGGCACGGGATTTCAATAGTATCAATTTTTATAGGTCTTAATCGTATTTCAGACATAATTTGCCTATTCCTTTTGCAAACATAAGCCCCATCACATTATGCAGGACGTTTTGCCTAAATATTAAGCAGTCCTTTAGCTATTATCAGCTTGGCGAGCAAGCATTAGATCGGTTAAAGGCAATATATGAATATTGATAAACCCAAAAATGTCGCATTAATTGTAGCCGCTGGCTCTGGTCAAAGGGCTGCTCAAGGTATAGCAAAGCAATATGTCTCCGTTAAAGGCAGACCTATGATAGTCCATAGCGCACTATCTTTTGCCCAGCATCCTAGCATTGATGCGCTCTATGTAGTGATAGGTGAAGGTCAAAAAGAACAAGCACAACAAGCTCTAGCCGCTATAGATTATGATGCTTTAATAATAGGTGGTAATACTAGACAAGAAAGTGTTCTCAATGGATTAAAATTTATATCTCAGGATGTTTCTATTCAAAATATATTAATCCATGATGCTGCTAGACCCCATCTGCCGCATGCCATAATTGACACATTATTATTAGCCTTAGCAGATCATAAAGGCGCCATTCCCATTTTACCAGTTACAGATAGTATGATTAAAACCAAGGATCATATGATGGAACAGGCCTTAAATAGAGACAGCCTAGGTCGGGTGCAAACACCGCAAGCTTTTCACTTTCAAGACATATTGGCCGCGCATCGTGACGCGGGAAATAATGATTATAGTGATGATGCGCAAATCATGCATGCGGCGGGACATGCTATTGCGGCGGTTAATGGCAGTCCTATCCTAAACAAATATACATTTGCGGAAGATTTTATGACGAACAAACCCAATTTTCGTATCGGCAGTGGCTATGATGTGCATCGTTTTGGCGTAGGCGAAGAATTATGGCTTGGCGGCGTAAAAATCGATTATCACATGGGATTGGTTGGGCATAGCGATGCTGATGTCGTGCTTCATGCGCTTACCGATGCACTGCTCGGTGCCTTGGCCCTGGGTGATATTGGCGATCATTTCCCACCATCAGATCCGCAATGGAAAGGCGCATCATCTGATATATTTCTGAAACATGCCTGTAATCTAGTGCATAAAGAAGGATATGAAATTGCAAATGCGGATGTCACAATCATATGCGAAGCCCCTAAAATAGGACCCCATAGAGAAAAAATCCGTGACTCTATTGCCGATATTATGAATGTGGATACCCAGCAAATATCTTTGAAAGCCACAACAACTGAAAAATTGGGTTTTACAGGACGCGGTGAAGGCATGGCGGTACAAGCGCAAATATTGATTGAGAAAATGATATGAGCAAAAGCCTATTACCAGATAGACTGACGCAATTAGCGTATGAAGTCATTACTTCCAATAAGTCTGCTAATCGTATGATAGCCAGTGCAGAAAGCTGCACGGGCGGATTAGTGGCTGCGGCTTTAACCGCAATCGCTGGAAGTAGCAGCGTATTTGATAGGGCATTTATCACCTATAGCAATGCCGCAAAATCACAGATGCTGGGCGTTCCCGCTGATATTATCGACCAATATGGTGCCGTATCACTGCCCGTTGTACGGGCTATGGCATTGGGGGCTGTTTATAACAG
>CALDZL010000138.1 GCA_937944295.1 uncultured Sphingorhabdus sp. | reverse complement strand
ACGCACCAAGGTAAAGGATTCGCTGACCATACCTGGGGAAGAATAATATTCGCCCATATTTTCTAATCGATCTGCGCGATAGCCCGTTTCTTCTTCTAATTCTCGGTTGGCGGCATTTAAAACATCTTCTTGGGCATGTTGATCTCCCACTAATCCAGCAGGTAATTCGATGCAGTTTTTACCAATGGGAACTCTATATTGCTCGACCAAAATGATATGCCCATCATCAATAGCGATGATAACAGCAGCAGATATATTATTAGGACGACTAACATATTCCCATTTGCCATCTTTAACAGCGGTAATAAATTTACCCTGCCACATTATTTCTGGCGTATTATTGGTCATTATAGTTCGATTAATTTATCGGGTAATTCATTGGGATTACCATCGCTTTTGGGAAAATGTTCGCTCAATATAATACCAATTTGTTCGACGGCCTCTGCTATTCCCTGACCAGCATTTCCTGCTTTTACATTTTTAATCAATAATTGCATTGCATTGCCCCATTTCTCTGGGCCTACCAGAGAGTTAATTGCAGCATCGGCAACTATTTCTGCGCGATGCTCTGCCATAGAGAGATAGATTAATATCCCTGTCTTACCAACGGTTTTACTTTCTGTACCAACCCGAAATAGATCGATTGCGCGTTCTTTACTGCGCTGTGCCTTAATCCAAGGAGGCGTTAGAAACATTAGCGCAGGCTGCCACTTTAAAAATAACCAAACACCTAGAAATTTTAAGGCGCCTATAGTTGTAATGAACCATGCAAATTCACCATAGCCGATGACATTATCCCATCCACCCAGAAAATAATCTAATATAGATAGATAGATGGAAGGAAAAAATGCGGTAAAGCTCATGGCGATAAAGGATGCTATTGCGGCCCAAGCAAGGGCCACATCTTTATACTCATCGGATTCCGATGCTGCGATGGTAACAATTTCACCATTTGAAGTTTTTTCAGCTTTGCCCACGGCTGCGCTTACCAGTGCATGATCGGCTTCGCTAAGATTATTCACTTTTCGCACCATCACCATCCTCCCGATGCACCGCCGCCGCCAAAACCGCCGCCGCCAAACCCGCCGAAACCACCTCCGCCAAATCCACCCCCGCCAAATCCACCAGAGCTGCTGCCAAACCCGCCGCTATTACCCCATATGATGATAGGAAGTCCACTATCATCATAACGGCGCTCGCCTCTTGCTCTGCGGAGCATAGGTAAAATGACTATGAAAATGATGAACAGCCAAAATATTAAATTCCAAACGCGGCCTGATTTTCTATCATTACGGGCCTTAGTTGTGGCTTGTTTAGCAAGCGCCGCAGCTTCTTCTGGAGGTAATAATAATTGTGATCCAATGGCATTGACACCAGCATCAATGCCTGCAAACATATTACCAGCTTTGAATTGAGGCGTAATCTCTTGACGTATGATTTGGCCAGAGAGGCCATCTGTTATGATGCCTTCTAATCCATAACCTACTTCGATCCGTATCTTGCGTTCATTGGGAGCAATGATAAGCAATATACCATCATCAGCCCCTTCATTGCCTACACCCCATGCACGGCCCAACTGATAGCCATAATCAGATATATCATAGCCTTGTAAATCCCGAATAGTGGCGATCGCAAATTCACGGTTTGATTGTGCTTTTAGGGCTTCTAATTTTTGAGTAAGCTGTGCTTCTTCTTCGGGTGTTAATATATTGGCTTGATCGACAACAAAGCCAGTGGGTTTGGGAAAGGTTTGGGCATGCGCCCAATTCGTAAGACTTATGTTGAAGAATAAGAAAGTCAGTATCACAAAGTAATAGGATAGTGACTTTATTATATGGTCATTTTTTGCGAAATTTATATGCATCACTATCAATTGGTTAGATCAATTTTTGGAGCTTCCGCAGCATTAGCCGAAGTTGCTTTAAATGGTACCAAAGGTTCTGCTCCATGAATGATTTTTGCCCCAATCGCATCAGGAAATGTCCTAATGGTGGTATTATATTGCTGTACGGCTGCATTATAATCACGGCGTGCTATATTGATACGATTTTCAGTGCCCTCGATTTGATCTTGAAACTTTAAATAAGATTCATTTGATTTAAGTTCAGGATAGCGCTCTACTATTACGCGCATGCCAGATAAGGCTTGGCTTAGCCCATCTTGGGCTTGTTGAAATTGCGCGATTTTAGAAGCATCTGATAAATTAGCACTGCTGGCTCCTACATTGATGGACGTGGCTTTTGCGCGCGCCTCGGTTACGCTAATCAACACTTCTTTCTCTTGTTGAGATACGCCTTTTACAACTTCTGCAAGGTTTGGAATGAGATCAGCACGGCGTTGATAAGATGCCTCGACATTACCCCATGCTGCTTTTACGGCCTCTTCCTGAGTTGGAACGCTGTTAATACCGCAGGCCGATAGAGAAATTGTCATTGCGCCGAATAATGCTATTTTTGTATATTTAGATTTCATTGGGTAACCTCTATGGTAATTTGGTAAAAACTGCTATATTATTAAGATAAGATGACAATTTTCAATTTTCAATATACGCACTAAAAAATCATCGTAGAATAAACCATAATTCAGGGGGAAATTAAATGTTAGGTGAATTTAAAGAATTTATATTAAAAGGCAATGTTTTGGATTTAGCCGTAGCAGTTATAATCGGTGCTGCGTTTGCGACCATTACGACGTCATTAACGGGCGATATTATCATGCCATTGGTATCTGCTCTCTTTGGTGTTCCAGATTTTACCAATATGTTCATTTTATTGGCGGATGCACCAGATGGTGTTGACCCTACTAATTACGCAGCATTGAAAGAAGCAGGTGTTCCTATGCTGGGTTGGGGTGCATTTCTTACGGTTGTAATTAATTTTGTCATATTAGCGTTCATTATTTTCATGATTGTAAGGGCTGCCAACAAAGCCATGCCAAAAGAAGAAGCGGCGCCAGCAGGTCCAAGCGAGATTGATCTGTTGACTGATATTCGCGACAGTTTAAAAAAATAAGCTAGAAAATAAGCAGTATTTATTATGGATGCAGCTATAGGATTGCGCCTTGATCGATCCTATAGCATAGAGACAATATGAACGTGTCTAACCAATCCAGTAACCATCAATTTGATACGCAAGGTCCTGATATGCACCAAGCTAAGAGTCAGATTGATGGTTTTTTCATACGCATCATTAATCCGCTATTTCGCGCTATTGCCCATAAATTTCTCGACAAAATGGATGCGGGGCTAGAGGTTGGCACTATCGAGGGGCATTTGCCCGATGGTTCGATTAGAATTTTGGGTGGCCGTGCCGATGGACCTTATGTAAAAGCATCATTGCATGATTATTATGGATTGGCGCGTATCGGACGCTTTGGTTCTATTGGTCTTTTTGAGAGCTGGCGCAGAGGTGAGTGGGCTAGTGAACATCCTGAGATTATATTTGAATTATTCACTCATAACCGTAAAGCAATGGGTGATACAGCAAGGGCTTCTGGGCTGGGTCGAATTATAGCTAAGATCATTCATTTTTTTAATCGCAATAGTAAAAATGGATCGCGCAAAAATATTGAATTTCATTATGATTTGGGCAATGATTTTTATACATTATGGCTTGATGAAAAGATGAATTATTCTTCGGCTGACTTCAACAATATAGAGCCTATTTCAAATAATTTAGTACGGGCTCAGCAGCAAAAAATTGATCGTTTATTGGCGCGTCTGGATTTGAAGTCTGGTCAATCTTTATTAGAGATTGGCTGCGGATGGGGTGGTTTGGCAAAGAGAGTCATTGATAATAATGACATTTATTATCATGGGATTACATTGTCGCATGAACAAAAATCCTGGTGCGATACGATTTTATCCGATCATGATAAGGTCAGAGTCAGCATAACCGATTACCGTGATGTAAAGGGCCAGTATGATGCAATAGCGAGCGTGGAGATGGTCGAAGCTGTTGGTGAACAATATTGGCCTGATTATCTTGATATAATTAGCAGATCGCTTAAAATTGGGGGTAAAGCAGCTATTCAATATATTCGTATTGAGGATGATATTTTTGAAGCCTACAAAAATAGCGCTGATTTTATTCAGCATTATATATTCCCAGGCGGGATGCTAATTTCAGAAAGCCGTTTTAAGGCATTGGCTGAAAAACGTGGACTGAAGTGGCACGATCAATATGACTTTGGTTTGGATTACGCCTCTACTTTGAAAATATGGCGGATGCGTTTTGATGCTATTGTTAAAGCTGGGAAATTACCTTCACAATTTGATGAAAAATTTATACAAATGTGGCGCTTTTATCTGCTCTATTGTGAGGGCGGTTTCAGGGGCGGCGCGATTAATGTATCACAAGTCACGCTCGTAAAGGTGGAATGAAGCGAATTCGGGTTTGAGGAGGCCTGTTAATATGCACTTAAAAAAAATATATATG
Source organism: uncultured Sphingorhabdus sp. (assembly GCA_937944295.1). Lineage (GTDB taxonomy): Bacteria > Pseudomonadota > Alphaproteobacteria > Sphingomonadales > Sphingomonadaceae > Sphingorhabdus_B. The sequence goes on along the minus strand of CALDZL010000138.1, from coordinate 13,084 downwards.
GCTGGTGTTGCAATATTTGTACCCCTATTATTAGTTAGCTGTGATAGCGATACGCGCAATTTAATTGCCAACCTACCAAAAGATCAAAATGTGCTGTTTTGGACGATTGAACAGCGTGATGCGGCGTTTCGCGCTATGGAGAAATTAGTCGATTATAATGAAATAGTCGCAGGAGATAATGCAGTGGCCCTGCCGCAAGGAAATCCACTTGAATTGGATGTTGCGGACTATATGAAAAATCAGCGTACGGCGGGTTTGATCATCATCCACAATGGCAAAGTGCGTATGGAAAAATATGGCCTAGATTATAGCAAGGAAGGACGTTGGACTAGCTTTTCAGTGGCTAAATCATTCACCTCAACTTTGGTCGGTGCTGCCATTAAAGATGGTTATATTAAAAGTATGGATGATAAAGTATCCGATTATATCGCAGGCTTAAAAGGCTCGGTTTATGATGATGTTACAGTAGAGCAATTGCTCACGATGACATCTGGTGTTGCTTGGAATGAGGATTATGAAGACCCAAAATCTGATGTTGCCGTTTTTATCAATCATGAAGCGCAGGATGGTCTTGATGTTACGGTAAGTTATATGCGCAATTTGAAGCGTGAGGCTCCGGCTGGTGAAAAATGGGTATACAAAACTGGGGAAACCAATCTTATCGGTGTTTTGGTCAGCGAGGCTACGGGTAAAACATTATCAGAATATTTAACTGAAAAAGTCTGGATGCCTTATGGCATGGAGAATGATGCTGTTTGGATGACGGGTTCTACGGGACATGAAATAGCGGGATGCTGCATTTCTGCGACTTTGCATGATTATGCACGGTTTGGATTATTTATGCTTGGCGGTGCCAGAGCAAATGGCGCCTCTATCGTTCCCGATGATTGGATGAATAAAGCGACAACGTCTCAAGCCGATATTGGCGTTGAGGGTAAAGGATATGGCTATCAATGGTGGACGGATGCGGATGGAAGCTATGCTGCTCAAGGTATATTTGGACAGGGTATATTCATTGACCCTTCGCGTAATTTGGTGATAGCATCCAACAGTAATTGGCCACGAGCCGCAGCCGCTGCTGGGGGCGGAAAAGAGCGTTTGGAATTTTATGCATCGGTACAAGCTGCTTTGGATAAAGAAAATGAACTAACCGAATGATAAATTTTGAGGGTCTATAATTACAAAACGTCATAAACACTGGTTATGATCTAAAAATGATAATAGAAAGTTTAAGATCTTGATCCCAGCAATTATCCTATTTAAAATCGTGTATTATACTCTGTAAGATAGGATAAGAGAGAAGGTGGTTGCAATTTGATTGAATGATCGCCATATCGCGGTTGGGAGTCGAGCGGACGATATGTTCGCCAACCCGGTCAGATCCGGAAGGAAGCAGCCGTAACGATTTTTTATCGGGTCGCTCGTCTCCTACTTTAAATTATATTGTTATTCCCACATCTGCGGGTATGAACATTTTGCTTCGGTGCGTTTAACCTTCGACAATATAAGCAATTATGATTAAGCTTAGATAATGCCCGATTCACCTGATTCAGAATTACCAACACATGATCCAACACTGCCCGATGATGCACTAGGGTTAGGTTTGAGAGAGCCACAAAATATAAGTTCAGCCGACAACCCAGCGTATCGCGTGTTAGCGCGCAAATATCGTCCGCAAAGCTTCAAAGAATTAATCGGTCAAGATGCTATGGTGCAGACGCTTGGCAATGCAATTAAGCGCGGACGTTTGGCGCACGCATTCCTGATGACGGGTGTGCGCGGCGTTGGTAAAACATCTACGGCACGGTTGATTGCCAAAGCGCTTAATTGTATTGGTGAGGATGGGCAGGGTACAGCCACTATTGATCCTTGCGGTAAATGTGAGCCATGCCAAGCTATTGCCGAGGGACGGCATATTGATGTAATCGAAATGGATGCTGCCAGTCATACGGGCGTTGATGACGTGCGTGAGATTATTGAAGCAGTCCGTTATGCTAGCGTCTCGGCGCGCTATAAAATATATATTATTGATGAAGTTCACATGCTTTCAAAAAATGCATTTAATGCATTGCTTAAAACGCTTGAAGAACCGCCTCCGCATGTGAAGTTTCTATTTGCAACCACCGAGGTTCATAAAGTACCAATCACGGTATTATCAAGGTGTCAGCGCTTTGATCTAAAACGTGTATCAATACAAGAGTTAGCTGATCATTTTGGGCATATTGCAAGCCTTGAAAATGTAAAAGCAGAAGAGGAAGCGCTTGCTTTAATCGCCCGCTCAGCTGAGGGTTCTGTGCGTGATGGTCTATCTATATTGGATCAAGCCATTGCTCATGCTGATTGGTCGAATGATAAAAGTGATGTAAATGACCTGCATGTTACTGCACAGCAAGTACGCAATATGTTGGGATTGTCAGATCGCGGTGCTATACGAACATTATTGAGCGCATTACTGGGCGGTGATGTTAGTGAGGTAATGGTTATAGCGCGCACTCAATATCAATTGGGGATAGAACCCTATGCAATTATAGCTGGATTATTGCGCGAAGTGCATATGATTACATTGGCCAAACTCAATATCCTGAATGATCCAGCGATGGCAGCAGAAGTAAAAGATATTATGTCTGAATGGGGAGGTAAACTATCTTTTCCGCAGCTTCATAGATTGTGGCAATTATTACTCAAGGGCCATGAAGAGATTCAAAGTGCTGCTATGCCTTCAGAAGCCTGTGATATGGCTTTGCTGCGTATTTTGCATGCATCATCGATGCCCGATCCAGCAGAATTGCTCAAATCGATCCAAGAAACTGGCTTATCTGATTCCAATAATGGCAATGCTGCTACCAATGCAGCGCGTAACAATAGTCAAATTTCTATGTCTCATGATGTCTCCAATGAAACTTTGGATACACTGGAACAGGATATAAACACTAATCCGCACCCAATATCAGAAAATGATAATCCGTTAAAAAACAGCAGTAATATTCCTGCTACTTTTAATGATCTAATCGTCATTGTTGGAAATGCTGATATTCTTTTGGATGGAGAATTGCGCGATAATATACGCCTAGTAAAATATGAACCACCATTGTTAGAGTATCAATTATTTAGGCAATCATCCCCAGGGTTTGAAGATAGATTGAAATTAAGACTCAGAGAAATAACAGGTGAACTCTGGACCTTGAGAGAAATGCCTGATGCTATTGCTATCCCTTCTCAATTACAGCAAGCTGATATTGATAAAAAAAATAAAGAAAAGGCAATTCGCGAAACACCCCTTGTAAAAGCAGCGATTGCAGCCTTTCCAAATGCGGATTTTGATAAGAATAGCGAGCAATATAAACGGAGTATTGGCACATGAAGAATATGGAAGAAATGATAAAGGCAGCGCAAGAAGCGGCTGGAAATATCCAAAAACAGATGGAGGCTGCGCAAAGCAAGCTCGACTTAATCCATGTCGAAGGTGTCTCAGGTGGTGGTCTTGTCAAAGTAAAAGCCACAGCCAAAGGCCGTATTATTGGTGTAAATATAGATGATAGCTTGATGGCGGTAAGCGAAAAACAAATGCTAGAAGATCTGGTTACGGCTGCGTTCAATGATGCCCGTGAAAAAGCGGATCAAGCCAGTAAGGAAGAAATGGGTAAGATGACAGAAGGAATGCCGTTACCTGCGGGTTTTAATTTACCCTTTTAGTAAGCAATAATGCAGTTGATAAAAATAATAGTTCTAAATTATGAGTCGATTTAATGCCTTGGCGGCAAATATTATATGCTTTCTGCTATTGAATGATCCAATTTAGGACACATATAAGTCAAAGTTGGCTTACATGTTTGTGCCAAAATATATGGAGTTAATATGGATCAGAGTTTCCCGCTTTTACCGCTTAGGGATATCGTAGTTTTTCCGGGCATGATTGTACCTTTATTTGTTGGCCGCGATAAATCTGTTTTTGCGCTGGAAAAAGCGATGGAATCGAACAAGGAAATTTTCCTGGTTGCGCAGCTTGACCCTGCCGTTGATGATCCAGATCAAAATGATCTATATGATATTGGTGTAACGGCCACAATCATGCAGCTATTGAAATTACCCGATGGCACGGTCCGTGTATTGGTAGAGGGTAAACAGCGTGCTGCGCTTAAATCGCTTGAAAAAAATAATATTGATCATGTTGATGCTATTGTCAGTCCGATTGAGATTAAAAAAATAAACAATACAGAAGCATCGGCCTTGATGCGATCTATTGTTGATCAATTTGAACAATATAGTAAATTGAACAAAAAAATGGCGTCTGAAACCTCTGTACAATTGAACGAAATAGAGGATGCATCTGCATTGGCCGATGCTGTTGCTGGCAATATCAGCGTGAAAGTATCGGATAAGCAATCTTTATTGGTTGAATTAAACCCACTTCGTCGTCTTGAAATGGTGTTTGCCTTTATGGAAGGTGAATTAGGGGTATTAAAGGTCGAAAAGAAAATCCGCGGCCGCGTCAAACGCCAAATGGAAAAAACGCAGCGCGAATATTATTTGAATGAGCAGATGAAAGCCATTCAAAAAGAATTGGGTAATGATGATGGCGATGGGAGTGATGAGCTGATTGAACTACAGACCAAAATAGATACGCAAAAATTATCCAAAGAAGCGAAAAGCAAAGCACAGACCGAGCTTAAAAAACTTCGTAATATGGCACCTATGTCAGCTGAGGCTACAGTTGTCCGTAACTATCTTGATAATCTTCTGGGTATCCCTTGGGGTAAAAAGACAAAGATTAAAAAAGATATATCCAAAGCCCAAGATATTTTGGATGCAGACCATTTTGCCCTCGAAAAAGTCAAAGATCGCATTATCGAATATTTGGCCGTACAAGCCCGTACTAATAAATTAAAAGGCCCTATCCTCTGTTTAGTAGGCCCCCCAGGTGTTGGCAAAACATCATTAGGGCGATCTATTGCAAAAGCTTGCGGTCGTGAATTTATTCGCCAGTCCTTAGGCGGAGTGCATGACGAGTCTGAAATACGTGGTCACCGCAGAACTTATATTGGTTCTATGCCAGGTAAGATAGCAAGTAATTTGAAAAAAGCGGGTTCGATGAATCCTCTTTTCTTGCTTGATGAGATTGATAAATTAGGCCAAGATTTTAGAGGTGATCCAGCATCCGCATTGCTCGAAGTACTAGATCCAGAGCAAAATAGTAATTTTAATGATCACTATCTGGAAGTCGATTTGGACTTATCGGATATTATGTTCGTGACCACAGCCAATAGCATGAATCTGCCACAGCCTTTGCTTGATCGCATGGAGATTATCCGCCTTGAAGGCTATACAGAAGATGAGAAATTAGAAATTGCCAAACGTCATTTGTTACAAGAACAAATTGATGCGCATGGCTTGCAAAAAGATGAATTTACGCTCTCGGATGACGCTTTGTTAGACATAATCCGCTATTACACCCGAGAAGCTGGTGTGCGCACATTAAAACGTGAAATTGCTAAAGTTGCTCGAAAATCACTGCGTAAGATATTAGAGGGAGAGGTAAAGTCTATAGCTATAACTTCAGATAATATCTCAGAGTTTTTGGGTGTTCGTAAATTTCGTGTCGGCCTTAGTGAGGAAGAAAATCAAATTGGGGCGGTTACAGGATTGGCGTGGACCGAGGTTGGCGGTGAATTGCTAACAATAGAAGCGATTACCGCCCATGGTAAAGGGCAGATCAGAACCACAGGTAAATTGGGCGATGTCATGGGGGAATCCATTCAAACGGCGCTCAGCTATGTCAAGGCCCGTGCGCCATCTTATGGAATCAAGCCTAGCCTGTTTGCGCGCAAAGATATTCATATTCATTTGCCAGAGGGAGCTGTACCAAAAGATGGACCATCGGCTGGCATTGGAATGGTAATAGCTATGGTCTCGACCTTAACGGGCACTGCAATTAGGCGTGATATTGCTATGACAGGCGAAGTCACGCTGCGCGGCCGCGTTTTACCGATTGGTGGATTAAAAGAGAAATTATTAGCGGCCTTGCGTGGAGGAATTAAAACTGTTCTTATCCCTATAGATAATCAAAAAGATTTGGTAGAGATACCCAATAAAATTACCGATGGTTTAGAGATTATTCCAGTAGAACATGTTGATGAGGTGCTTTCTATCGCATTGATAGATAAATTAGTGCCTATAGAATGGAGTGAGGCAGATGAGTTAGCAGCACTCTCTCCTGCTGTTATTGGAGGGGATGCACCTGCTGCAGTTAAGCATTAATTTTTATAATTCTCTATGGTTTGTAATAGAATTATAGATTTTTTTGTTCTAAATGTGTAAAATGGCAGAATTTGGTGAGTTTTAGCGATTTTTCTTTTGACATAGGTTGGATAATACTTCTTATTAACCACAGTATTTAGCGATTCTTATGAATCAATAAGGACTGTGGGTTTAATCTTATGAGAGGGGGTATTTATACCATGAATAAACAAGATCTCGTTTCTGCTGTTGCAGAAACATCTGGATTAAGTAAAGCTGATGCAGCAAAAGCTGTTGAAGGTGTATTTGATGCAGTAACAGATGAATTAAAAAAAGGCAGTGAAGTTCGTTTGGTTGGATTTGGAACATTCTCTGTTTCGCGCCGTAAAGAATCAACTGGCCGTAACCCGCGTACGGGTGAGCCAATGACAATTAAAGCTTCTAATGTACCGAAGTTTAAAGCAGGTAAGGCGCTTAAAGACGCCGTAAATTAATTTTATCTCTACAGGATATATGCATAGAAAAGGCCCTTTTTGGGGTCTTTTTTTATGTGTAAAATTTTATTTACATTTTTATGTTTTTGAGTCTTTTAGGAAACACCACTAGGGATTGAGTCCCGTTATGGTTCCGAGACTCAATATATAGTATGTATCACCTTTTGTTCCTTTTAATTAACCATATATTTGTCCTTTTTCTGCTAGTTAACATACTTGACGTTAACCATGTTCGGACTCATTTGTGATATTCGACGAAATTGAAGTGGATTATTTGTCAGCGTAACTATTTGATAAATGTCTATCATATGGGGATTTATAAATGAGCGTAATCGATTATGTGACTACAAAAGAGTCTAAAAACTCTAGTCGCACCGAAAATAACAATAATGATGCTAAGGTTTTAGAATTACCGCTTGGTCAAATTTTGCGTGGTGATTGCGTTGAGGCGATGAAATCCATTCCAGATGCTAGTGTTGATCTTGTTTTTGCTGATCCACCTTATAATTTACAACTTGGAGGGGATTTACAAAGGCCTGATGGTAGCCAAGTAGATGCTGTAGATGATGATTGGGATAAATTTGATACGTTCAAAATCTATGACCAATTTACCAAGGCTTGGCTCAGAGAAGCGCGCCGAATATTAAAACCTACAGGCAGCCTATGGGTTATAGGCAGCTATCATAATATCTTTCGGGTTGGAGCGATCCTTCAAGATGAAGGTTATTGGATTTTAAATGACATTATTTGGCGTAAATCAAATCCAATGCCTAATTTCAAGGGGACCAGGTTTACCAATGCACATGAAACATTGATCTGGGCGGCTCGTGATGAAAAAGCGCGTTATACATTTAATTATCGGGCTATGAAAACATTGAATGATGAATTGCAAATGCGTTCGGACTGGTTATTTCCAATTTGTGGTGGACAAGAACGCATTAAACGCGATGGCACAAAGGCGCACCCAACTCAGAAGCCTGAAGCATTGCTTTATCGTCTGCTGCTGGCTACGACACAGCCAGGTGATATAGTGCTAGATCCATTTTTTGGTACAGGAACGACTGGAGCTGTTGCAAAACGTCTGGGCCGTGAGTGGATTGGCTGTGAGCGCGAAAATAAATATATAGAGGTAGCTGAACAGAGGATTAGCGATACTCTGCCATTAGATGAGTCCTCGCTCAAAACTATGCAAGCGCCAAAACCATCTCAACGCGTTGCTTTTGGAGTATTGGTTGAAAATAATTATCTAAAACCTGGGATGATATTATCTGATAAAAAAGGACGTAATAAAGTTAAGGTGCGTGCTGATGGCTCATTAGAAGGTGCAAAAGGCACTGCCTCTATCCATAAAATGGGAGCATTGGTACAAGATGCACCATCTTGCAATGGGTGGACATATTGGCACTTTATGGCGGACAATGGTGCGATGACAAATATTGATAGTCTACGTCAAACATATTTACTCGCTACCGAAGCATGAAATTGAGAGGATAGAGCATGACCTATTATGTTCGTCCGCTGCATTTTATTGATAGTCCACAAAGTTATAAAGGTAAAAGTCTGCGATTAGCGGGTGCATTGATCTGGTTCACAGCTGTTGAGATTTTTGCAAAGAAAAATAATATAATTGATCGTGAGATTGTTCCCTTGGATGATTGGGACGATCATATTACCAAATATAATGGCCATATTCAGCAGCGCTTAAATCTACTATATTCTAATTTAATATCTGAACGGAAACCCATAAAAATGGGCGATAAAATATTGCGACTAGATCAGCCACAGGTCATGGCGATATTAAATATTACGCCCGATAGTTTCTCCGATGGTGGGCAATTCACCCAAGGCGATGATGTGGATGAAGCAGCGGCCAATGCAGGCTATGTTATGGCCGCACAAGGGGCTGCTATTATTGATATAGGCGGGGAATCAACACGGCCTGGTGCCAAAACATTATGGGAAGGAGATGAGATATCCAGAATATTGCCAACGATAAAACGCCTTGCTCCTAATTGCATTATCTCTGTTGATACCAGAAAATCAATGGTTATGGAGCAGGCTTTATCAGAGGGGGCTGCTATCATTAATGATATTTCTTCGCTTGGATATGATAAGCGTTCTGCTGAAATTATCCGCAACTTTGATGCACCTATAATATTGATGCACGCGCCTTCACAAGGGGATAATCCACATGAAAATGCACATTATAATGATGTCGTTTTTGATGTTTATGATTGGTTAGAACGGCGGGTTAAGCAGAGTATAGAAATGGGAATAAATGCTGATAAAATAATGATTGATGTTGGTATTGGTTTTGGAAAATCTCTTACTGAAAATTTGAACTTGATTAATAATTTATCCTTATTTCATGCAATCGGTGTACCAATAGTTTTTGGCGCTAGTCGTAAGCGGTTGATTGGCGCCTTATCAGGCGAAGAAGACTCTATTAAACGGCTTGGTGGTTCGCTCGCTCTAGCATTAAAGGCGCTGGATCAAGGCGTTCATATAGTGCGGGTGCATGATGTACCCGAAACGGTTCAAGCTGTGCGCACTTGGCGCGGTATGCGTGATGCAGCCCTAACAGTTAAGGCTTAAGCTGCGTTATCTATTCCTAAATCGGCCAATTTACGATATAGTGTAGAGCGACCTATGCCCAGACGGCGCGCAACCTCGGTCATACGGCCTCTGTAATGACCAATGGCTAATCGAATAACATCTGCTTCTATTTCCTCTAAAGGACGTAAATTACCATCATCCTCGAACAATGTAACGCCTATGCCGCCAGTACCTTCGTTTACGGATTCCAATTTCGTATTGCTGCTGCTAACAACAGATGCAATTTGAGGAAATTCTTCTTCTGTAAGAGCATCACGTTCGCATAATACAGCTGCTCTGAACAATGCGCTTTGCAGCTGACGCACATTTCCTGGCCAGTTGTAACTATTGAGCAAAGATAATGCCTCATCGGTGATACCTAAGCTGCGTAATCCAGGTTGAGAAGCCATTCGTGACAAAAAGTGTCGTGCTAAAGGGGGGATGTCGCTCTTGCGATCGCGTAATGCCGGGATTGTTAATTGCACTACATTAAGGCGGTAATAAAGATCTTCTCGAAAAGAGCCTTTTTCAATTCTTTCTAGTAAATCACTATTAGCGGCTGAAATGATACGTACATCTATTTTGTAACTATGTTGGCATCCTAAAGGCTGTATTTCACTCTTGTGTAGTAACCTTACCAAGCGAACCTGTGTTTCTGCGGGTAAATGATCGACTTCATCTAAAAATATAGTGCCACCTTCGGCTTGTTGCACGATACCAATGCGCCGATCAAAAGCCCCTGCAAATGCATTTTTTTCATGGCCAAATAAAACTGAGTCTAACAAATTTGGTGCTATAGCTCCGCAATTTATTTTTAAATAGGGTTGCTTGGCACGCGGACTTGCTGCTTGAATAGCATCAGCAATAACCTCTTTGCCAACGCCACTCTCGCCTTCGATTAAAATAGGCACGCGTGATCTTGCAGCTTTTGCAGCAACGGCTAAGGCTGCTCGGAAAGGGGGAGCTGAGCCAATAATTTCTTCAAAGTCTAGTGGCTGTGTAATTTTTTCTGTAAGTGGCTGTAATTCGCCTTTAGTTCTGCTATGATCTGATGCTAATTCTAATGCGGCAATCATGCGTTCAGCTGCTACGGGCTTTATCAAATAGTCGGATGCCCCAGCGCGCATCGCCTCTATGGCGCTCTCGCTAGATCCTATCGATGTCATGAGCATAATTGGTAATGCAGGACGATTTGACTTTAGTTCTGATATCAGGCTCGCGCTGTCTGCACCAGGTAGGGCTTGGTCTAAGATGATAGCATCAAGCATCATACCGTCTTGTGTGCCTAAAATTGCCACAGCCATTTCTGCATCACTCGCAACAATAGTACGCCAACCAGCGCGTGCAGCGATAGTTGACACTAAACGACACTGCGCTGGTTCATCATCTACGAGCATTAATAAGCGTGGTTTTTGTTCGTTCATGTGCATCCTGCATTTCTGATAGAACAAAATAATTAGCAGAAAGGGGTAAAGAGCAGATTAATATTAAGGTTAATTAATTTTAACAATTAAAACATGAGCTTATTGCCTTAGTTACGGACGCTATCAAATTATTATATAATTTTTCTATGAAATACTTATGGTTTTTCTAATCATGTTGAGCGAAACGATATATCTGTCTATGGTATAAAGAATTAAGGAGAATCAAATGGCAAGCAATCATAACATTAAAGACGCTTCCGCAACTTATGGTAGTTTTTTGAGCATGCTCAAATGGGGATGTATTGCGACAGCAATTATCACAACATTCGTCATATTAATCATATCATAAATCGGTATTCCCATGAAAATCACTATCCTAAAAGAATCGCTTAACGGCGAAAACCGTGTTGCAGCCACACCAGAAACGGTCAAAAAATTCATTGCTCTAGGCGCGGATATTGCGGTTGAAAAAGGAGCAGGTTTAAAAGCCTCTATCGCGGATAATGATTATAAAGATGCTGGTGCTACTATTAGCGCGCGTACTGCAGCCATAAAAGACGCTGATATTATCATGGGCGTAAATGGGCCTACGCCTGCTAGCCTCAAAGGCATGAAAAAAGGGGCTTGGCTTATTGCGGGGCTTAATCCTTTTGGGGAACGCAAGCGCGTTGATGCTTATGCAAAACTAGGTATCGATGCTCTAGCAATGGAATTTATGCCGCGCATTACCCGCGCACAAAGCATGGATATATTATCATCGCAATCCAACCTATCGGGCTATAAATCCGTGTTAGAAGCGGCATCGCATTATGGGCGTGCTTTCCCAATGATGATGACGGCTGCAGGAACGGTTTCAGCTGCGAAATGTTTCGTTATGGGGGTTGGTGTTGCTGGCCTGCAAGCGATAGCGACTGCGCGGCGTTTAGGCGCGCAAGTATCCGCTACCGATGTTCGTGCTGCCACCAAAGAACAAATCCAATCTTTGGGTGCAAAACCAATTTTTGTTGAGAGCGTAGAAGGTATCGAAGGCGAAGGCAGCGGCGGTTACGCCACTGAGATGAGCGAAGAATATCAAAAAGCGCAAGCTGAGTTGGTATCATCGCATATCGCTAAACAAGATATAGTTATTACCACTGCGCTTATTCCAGGGCGTCCTGCGCCAAAGCTAATTTCTGACGCGCAGATTAAAACCATGCGCAGCGGTAGTGTGATTGTCGATTTGGCTGCGGAACAAGGCGGCAATGTCGCTGGTGCTAAACCGGGTGAAGTGGTCGAGAAACACGGCGTTAAAATTGTGGGTGCTAGCAACATGCCGTCCCTATTGGCGGCCGATAGCAGCGCATTATTTTCGCGCAATCTCTACAACTTCCTATCTGCTTATTGGGATAAAGAGGCTGGTAAGCCTGTATTACCCGATGATGATGAAGTGACGATTGGTATTCGTCTAACCAAGGACGGCAAAGTCGTGAATGAGAGACTGCTGGGGTGAGGTATCTTTTTCTAGTTTCATTCCCTTTGCTTGCTGTTCTAGGCTGTATTCAGTCAAATGATAATGCCGCAGTGCAAGCCGCACAAATAGAAAAGCTGTCGGCTCTTCAAAATGCTTATTATGAGATACGAGATGCGAGAACATGCGCAACCTTGGACCAATCAACTGTGCCTATTAATTATTGGACTGAAGTTGAGCTGACTGAGAAATTACTTTTTAGTGCTTGGCAACAGGGACTGGGAGATGAAGTTGCGGAAGTTAAACGCATTTGGGAAGAGAATGATGCCGTGACAGATAAAATTTGCGATTTTCAGACTGGCAATGATAATGTAATTTCTAGCATTGAGCAATTTCAGATTGCAAACAAAGCATTAGCAAAAGCGCTATCTAAGGAAAAATAATGGACTTACTATCAATATATCACTCTCAAATTCCTACCCTGCAAGGGGAGGGGGACCGCGCAGCGGTGGTGGGGTGTCAACATTGATTTCATTGTGTAATCTTATGAGGTTACACCCCTCCGACAGCCTTACAGGCTGCCACCTCCTCTTAAAAGGGAGGATATAATCATGTTGCAAGGGGACATTGGTGTTGCGTATCGAGCAAAGCGGCTCAGGAAAGAGATGACGTTGCCAGAGAATATGCTCTGGAAATATTTAAGAGGCAATCCCAGTGGAATTAAGTTTCGCAGACAGCACCCATCTGGACCTTATGTTGCAGATTTTTACTGTCACCAAGCCAGATTGATTATTGAAGTTGATGGAATAGTGCATGACATGGGCGATAATCCAGCAAGAGATGCAAAGCGAGATGCATGGTTTGCAGAGCGCAATATAGAAGTCATAAGA
>CALDZL010000137.1 GCA_937944295.1 uncultured Sphingorhabdus sp. | reverse complement strand
CTTAGACATTTGTACCTCTTGCATTTAATTCAGATACAAATATAAACCCTCTAGGAACTAGAGGTTCAAGGAAAAATTTTATTATGTATTCTATTGGAGAATTATCCAAGAAAACAGGTGTTAAAGTTCCAACTATTCGCTACTACGAGCAAATGGGTTTGATAGATGCACCTGAACGCAATGAAGGCAATCAGAGACGTTATACAAAAGAAGGTTTAAAGCGGCTTTCTTTTATTAGACACTCACGAGACCTCGGGTTCTCAATTGAGGACATTAGAGAGCTCTTGGTATTGAGCGAACATCCTGAGCACCCTTGCAGGAACGCACACGATATTGCGATTAGGCATTTATCTGACACCAAAGCTAAGATTAAAAAGCTTAAAAAATTGGAGCGCGAACTAAAAAGAATATCAACCTGCGATGCAACAGTTGTTGGAGATTGCTTGGTTGTTGAAACATTGGCGGATCATCGACTCTGTCACACTGATCACTAAAACATAGGTTTATCTTAAATGAAAAAAAGTGCGAGAATAACAGTTATCTTTAGCCTAATTCTTACAGCTAGCTGGATTATTAATCCAGCTTCAGGTTTAGAAAAAAACACTTTTAAAGATCAAGTAAAGATTGAACATGCAGAGATTATCCTATCATCCGATAATTCTCAAATGGCGGAAGCGTATTTAGTAATATGGAACGGAACTAAAAAAGCATTGAATATAAGATCATTTAAAGGGCAGGATACTACGGTCCTGCTCGTTAACACAAAAGATAAAGGTGATGGGCAGCTTGAAACTATGCCATCTTCTCTCCCTCGATATATTCCTCCACGATCTGAATTTGTTATGAAAAAGAATGGGCACTATTTGCTGGTTCCAAGTGATAACTTGACGGAAAATAGTAAAGGCTATCTTTTTACTGTTGAACTAGATAGCGGAAGGCAGATTACTGCAATAGCAGATGTTATGACGGCAGGTACTGAGCCACTTGATCACCACCATGCTACAAATGACAAGTGACATTGTTTTAGATTGTCGTCATTCAGCCAAATCTGTGTGGTAAACTGTTTCTTAATTAAGTATCTCAAATTAGTCTAAAAACTGCCCTCATTACTTCTCCTGATTTTAAAATATAGTTGGTACAACCTTCTCAAATGAACTTGGGGAAGGTCAAATGTACAAAATAATATTATCAACGCTTCTACTGTCTATTTCCACTGTAAGTGTTAAAGCAGATGCTCTACATAGAAATCCATATCAAAACGCAAGCTCTGCTAACATGCAAACGTTTGGAAACACATCTATACCGATTGGTGCGTATGAATATTGTGAACGCTATTCTGAGCGTTGCCAGTATCCACCTAGATCGTCATTATTAGAGTTGACTCGAAACACTTGGGAAAAAGTTGTCAGCATCAATACAAATGTAAATATGACGGTTCGCCCAATGACTGATATGGAAATTTTTGGTGTCGAAGAACGATGGGAGTTACCCAAAGATTCTGGTGATTGCGAAGATTATGTACTTGCTAAAAAACAAGAATTGGCACGAATTGGTGTTCCGATGGGGGCTATGAGAGTAACTGTTGTCTATGATGAGAACGATGGTGGTCATGCGGTTCTAACATTGGTAACCGATCTTGGTGATTTCATTTTAGATAACAATAATAATAGAGTGCTGCGCTGGCAAGAAGCCGAGCTTACTTACATCAAGAGACAGAAACCCGGTAATCTGCTCAGATGGGAAAGTTTGAACCCAAAGGGTTAAATAGCTAATTAAAGTTAATCAGATAGATTTCTGGTTTTATGATAATTTAAGATGAGATACTGGCAAAATTATTGCCAGTAATATTGGCTGATGCAGTAAATAAATTATCAAGCTGTGTTGGCCAAACCATCCAAGCTTGGTTATATATGAAATTGAATTGTAGCGACCAAGTAGCTCAACAAGATTGAATTTTTCTTTCATTAATAGCGTAATTGCTATTCCAATAAGCGTCAAACCTATCCAAGGGAAAATTGGTACAAAATCATTGCTCTGAGGCGGTCTTTCTGAAAATCCAATCCAAGCAAACCATCGCGTGTCAAATGCTGTTGCGGAAACAAAAAATGGTAATGCCAAGACTATTATTCCTGCAATAAATGTAACTGGGTATGGTACTTTTAAAAAAAACACCCCAATAACACTGGCGACAGCGATGGCATGTAAAATACCAAAGTAAATAAACGTGCCAGGAAAGGCATACCAAGTAACAATAGTGATCATGGCTGCAGCAATCGAAAGAATGAGTAGCCGTTTCAAAAATCCTGTCTTTTTAAACTTTTCATGATGTGCGAGTACTAGACTTACACCAACAAGTAGCATGAAAGTTCCAGCTAATATTTTCCCAAATGTTAGCCAAATTGTATGGAATGCAACTCCTGAAATAAAGCCGGCAAACTCCAGATCCCATACGATATGAAAAATAACAACACCAATGATTGCAGCTCCGCGTATAGCATCAATTAGTGAAAGGCGATGCCTTATACTCTCTCTATTTATCTTAATGTGCTTCATATTGTGGATAATGATCTTACAATGAATTCAAAAAAGCTAGCTAATAAATTAACTGTAATTATTAAAGAATGTTTTAGTGTATGGACCGATCATGATTCAACACGACAGGACCATAATTGATGTAGTTGCTATGCTTTTTAACTAAATCGTTATCTTCGTAAAACATAATGCCAATAGATAATACAAATTATGTCACTTATCATTTTATTTTGATGTAGTCACAAAAGTTTGTTATGTAGCCTGTAGACTTATTAAAAATTTCAGCTATTTGGGTGATATGAATAAATTTGTGTCCATAATATTGATAGTGATGTTGAGTCTCAGTTTTATGGGCACTCACGACTATAATGATTCAGACGTGCAAGATAGTCATAGCATAACGGCTACCCATTTTACGGGTGATATAAGTATTCAACAACAAGGTGGTTTCCAAGAGGACACCAGTGATCTTCTCCATAAACATTGTTCTATGTCATGTTTTATAATTCCTACAGATCAGTCCGTAGTTGAATTTTCTTTTAGAAAGAATAAGTATATTAATAATTCCAAGTATTTTGAATTGTCATTAGCTAATCGTTTGAAAAGACCTCCACGGCAGTTTGTTTAAAATCAAACGACACTCAATGAAAATTGCACTTTTTGAAGTTCAAATTACTACAGATAAGTCATGTAATTATTGAGGTGTTTTAGTAAAAGTAGCTAAATTCCAACTTTAAAAGACAATATCATGATTAACAAACGTGAATTTATGATCCTAAGCCTTTCAGGCTTTTCCGCGATGCAGTTGCCCACACTGGCCAACGCTCACCACTCAAGTAAATATAAAAATTTCAAGATTAGTAAAAAATATACCCCACAAACTGTAAGATTTAAAGGATATAGGCCTGGCACAATAGTTGTCGATACCAAAAACCATTTCCTATATTTGGTTGAAACACGAAGTAAAGCACGCCGATATGGTATTGGTGTCGGCAAGGCTGGCCTCGCGTTCAAGGGTAATGCCAAGATTAAACGAAAGGCAGAGTGGCCCAGTTGGACCCCCACTGCTAACATGATTAAACGGGAACCACAAAAATACAAGAGATTTGCAGGTGGCGTTCCGGGAGGTCCTAGTAACCCTTTGGGTGCCCGTGCGCTTTACCTCTATAAAGGTAATCGCGATACCTATTACCGAATTCACGGAACAACACAGCCTGACTCTATTGGAAGATCCGTATCCAATGGCTGTATTCGGATGATTAACGATCACGTTATCGATCTGTATGATCGCGTACCACTAGGTGCAACGGTCGTTGTTCTATAATTGATTGAAATAATTCAATCACTTCATCAATTAGCCCCACGGTATAATAACAAATCTTAGTACGGCAACTCGACTAACAGAAAACAGTCGTTTGAAAACTACCGTAACTAGTAGGGCATACATTTTCGAGATAAGTTTATGACTACAAACAGACGAATTTTTTTAACTACCGGAAGTTGCTTCGCAGCTTCTCTATTGGCTGGATGTTCAACATCCCGTAGAATTAAAACAAGCAAAAAGCCTGAACTCAAATCACTTAATAATTATAATGAAATGTACGGTGCAATTCCAACAGAGAAATTTCCAATACCTGCGGTAGACTTGAAAAGAGTTCCAAAGAAATTTCTTCGCAGGCAAGTAAAGTTTCAAACTAAGCATCCAGTTGGCACAATAATTGTTAACACAAAAACATTCTATTTACATCTTGTACAAGAGGGTGGGATGGCAATGCGCTATGGTGTTGGTCTTGGTAGAGCTGGTTTCGATTGGTCAGGACAAGGCATCATTCAATGGAAACAAAAGTGGCCGAAGTGGACGCCACCAGAAGAAATGATTCAACGGCAACCTGAACTACGAAAATGGAGTGAAGCAAACGGTGGCATGCCACCAGGTATTGACAATCCATTGGGCGCTCGGGCTCTTTACATATTCCAAGGTGGTGAAGATACCCTGTATCGCATTCATGGATCTCCTGAATATTGGACAATTGGGAAAGCTGTATCAAGTGGTTGCGTTCGAATGATGAACCAGGATGTGATTGATATTTATAATCGTGTTCCAAACAAATCTAAGTTGATAGTTGTATGAGTATAGGGTCTCATGAACCCCATGATAATGAACTGCACAAAACATTTAGCTATTCTAGAATAGCTAAATGTTTATGTGTTTCAGTGCTTACAATTGTTTTCAGCGGATGTGTTAGTACAACCCTCGAAGTTCCATCGCGCGGTTAAATAGCGCTTTCAACAGAATTACTCTCTGAAATGAGAGCAAAAGATATGACACCGAATGATCCTATTCTGATTCGCATCTTTAAGCGCGAAAGTGAGCTTGAAGTTTGGAAAAGAAGCAACACTGGACAATACGATTTATTAAAAACCTTCGCCATGTGCAGATGGTCTGGACAACTTGGACCCAAGAAGGCTGAAGGTGATCGACAAGCTCCAGAGGGCATATATCATGTCGGATTGAGTGGATTAAATCCAAAATCACGATATTACCTGTCATTTGATCTAGGATTTCCAAACAGGCTTGAACGAGCAAAGGGTTACACTGGTTCAGCATTAATGGTGCATGGGGCATGTTCGTCCTCTGGGTGCTTTGCAATTTCTGATGAAAGTATTGCAGAAGTCTATGCTTTAGTTCGCGAGGCTTTACGCGCCGGTCAAAAGTCAGTTCAGGTTCAGTCGCTTCCGTTTAGAATGACGTCAGAAAATTTGGCAAGAGTTATAGACAATCCAAATTATCAGTTTTGGCTTGATCTAAAAGAAGCCAGTGACAGATTTGAACTTACCCGCCAGGTACCTGAAGTTAATTATTGTGAAGGCAGATATAGGTTTGGAAAGACTGTAAATGCGAAAGTCACATCAGACCCTCTAGCTGCCTGCCCGGAGTTTGAACCAATGCCTGAATTAGTTGCAGAAAAGGCTACTTCTGATTTATTTGCAGCCAAGCTTTTGGCAACTGAGATATCAAATTACGCTCTTTCATATGTTGATGGGGGAATGCACCCCTCATATCGGAATATTTTGAAAAGAGCTAACGGAGCCAAGCTGTTAGCTAAAAAAACGTCTAAGACGCTGGTTCCCATAAGTCAGCCTAAAGCAGCTTTAGCAGATCCATATATTTCTGAATAAACCGTTTGAATTATAAGAAGTATTTTATGATCACCAGTAACCGGTCTTTGAATGCAAATCCAGAAACTACTCAATCTGAGCATACTTGCCATGAAGCAAATTTAGATTTGAAAGGAAGCCTATAGTAATGAATTCTAGCTTGTATGGAGACAAGGCTCTTTTTGCTGCTTGGTTTGTGGCATTCACTTCTTCACTTATGGTACTTTTCATAGGAGAAGTACTAGGTCAGATGCCATGTCTACTGTGCTGGTATCAACGCATATTTATGCTTCCATTACCAATCATCCTAGGTCTTGGTTTGTGGTTGGGTGACGAAAAGGTTGGACGATACGGTTTGGCTTTAAGCCTATTTGGTGCAGGATTTGCGCTATACCATATTGCCATTTACTTCGGTATGTTGCCTGAGACAATTCAACCATGCACTGCAACGGGTCCCTCTTGTACTGATAAGAGCCAGATCTTCTTTGGCATACCGATACCACTTCTTTCTCTATTTTCATTTGCACTAATTGCTGGTCTGTCCAACTTGTCATTAAAGGAATAACTAATGAACAGAAAAACACTACTTCTCTCTATTGTTGCCTTGGGCCTTGCTCTTTATGCTACAGCATATTTGTATATTCAGCGTACTAGCCCTACCGCTGAGGTTGCTTCAATTTCAACCGAACAGCTGGAAGCCTTGGAACGTACATATTCTCCTATCCTTGGCCCTAAAGACGCTCCTGTATCAATTGTTGAATTTTTTGATCCAGCCTGTGAAGCTTGCCGTGCGTTTCATCCAATTGTTAAAGATATAATGAAAAAGCACGGTGATGCTGTACGAGTAATTATTCGTTACACACCATTTCATGGTGAAGGCTCGGAACTTGCAATAAGGGTCCTTGAAGCGGCAAGGATGCAAGGGAAATTTGAAGTTATTCTGGAGGCATTGCTTCGTGAACAACCACGTTGGGCAGCGCATGGTAATATGCGTCCCGATTTAATTTTTCAAATTGCAGTTTCTGCCGGACTGGATCCCGTTGCTGCACAAACCCAAATGAAAGCACCGCAGATTGTTGGTTTGCTCAATCAGGAACGACTGGACATTAAGACACTTGGTGTTCAACAGACGCCAACTTTCTTTGTTAACGGTAAACCATTAAACCCTTTTGGAGCAAATGAGCTAAAAGCATTA
>CALDZL010000136.1 GCA_937944295.1 uncultured Sphingorhabdus sp. | reverse complement strand
CGCCAATTGCACAAAGGTTGTGCCCTTGGTCTGTTTGGCCTCTGGTGAAAAATACGTCTGTATCGCAAAACCGATGCGCCTGTCATTGCTCTTATTGGGTTGTGAAGCGTGTACGACCTGTTGGTGATGAAAAGACACCTGTCCCGGCTTTAACGGCATGGCAACTGCTTGGCTTGCGTCCACTCCTTGCGCCTCCTGTCCGCGCGTGAGGATATTTTTATCTGCATAGGTATCGTTATGGTCGCGCATGCCTTGCTTGTGACTGCCCGGAATTACCTGCATACAGCCGCTCACCTCATTGCTCTCAGACAAAGCAACCCAAGCCGTCACGCCATTGTTTGGCTCCAGCCCCATATATTTGCCATCCTGATGCCAGCTTACATAGCCCGGATCATTGGCTTCCTTAATGAAAAGCACCGTCGCGCAGAAAACAACATCGGGCCCAATAATATCTTCCACCGCATCCAGCAGTACGGGATGGTGGGCAATTTCATCGAGAAAAGTAAAATTGCAATGGGCATTGTTTCGATTAGCACCCGCAAGCGCTTGCGGGTATTTGGCTTCCGCCTCTTCCAATAGCCCACGAAGCCGCGCCGCTTCTTCCTCGCTGAAAACCGTGACTGGAGAAAGATACCCATCGCGCTCGTAACTTTTGATTTGTTGTTGAGTGAGTTTTTTGGGCATGATGGTTTCTCCAGATATTGGAAGAAAACATGGCTGGCGAAAAGAATGAAGGCAAGTTACGTTTGCGACATTCAAAGAGGCACGAATATGACAAACTTTGACAGATGACAAAGATTGTCATAATTTGACACCAAGGAGAATGTAATGGCCAGCATAAATATATCCCTTCCAGACGAGATGAAAAACTGGGTTGAAGAAAACGTTCAAACAGGACGTTATGCTAATGCTTCCGATTATGTACGTGATCTAATATGAGAAGATCACCGCAAACTCGAAGAACTCCGCGCTGCCCTAATTGAGGGTGAGAACTCGGGAGAGTCATCCGAACTGGATTTTGAAGCTTTTTTTGTTTCAAAGAAAAATCAATACGGCTCTGACAAAGGATTTACAGATTATTAAGCGTAATATAAAAAAGAACACAATATGAACATCTAAATTATACGGCCTTAATACATTGGAAAGTTTAGCAACGGATTTATTTGCAGTTTTAAGGTATTTATTGCCAGGTTTTTTAACTGCATGGGTATTTTACGGAATATCTGCATATGAGAAACCTTCGCAATTTGAACGTATAATTCAAGCATTAATATTCACTATCATTGTACAGTTTTTGGTTTCCATTTATGCTATTACATTTGGAAATGGTATTGAAATCACTCTTAGACCAACTTTACCATTATATATAGAAACGATTGTTTCAGTAACTTTTGCGATAATTCTCGGATTTGTCGTTGGGCTTTTCGCAAACAAAGACTGGCTCCACAAGTTTCTGAGATACCTAAAAGTATCCAAACAAACCTCATACCCATCTGAATGGTTTGGTACATTTAATAATAAACATGGTTATATAGTATTGCATTTCAAAAACGGTCGGCGTTTGTACGGTTGGCCGCAAGAATGGCCAGAGTCACCAGAAAAAGGACATTTTTACATGGTACTAGCTTCTTGGCTTGTAAGCGAAGGCGATGAGACTTATCTCCCAAATGAACAAGTTGATGGAATTCTAATTAATGTTAAAGATATTCAATTCATAGAGTTCATGAAGGAGAAAACTACAAATGGGTAAGAGAGTTTCCAATCCCCCCCCGCAAAACTCAAGTCTGGTCAAAGCAGGAAATGGTGTTAATTTGCGACCTCCAGCAAACAGGCCACCACCGCCTCCACCGCCGCCGCCCATTCCCAAGGATTAAAATCACCACCACCGCTTAGGCACAAAACTCCCCGCCGCTTCCTCAATCACATGGCTTGCCTGGAATAGCATTTCTTCTTCGAACGGTTTGCCGATGAGTTGCAGTCCTAGCGGTAGGCCTTTGCTGTCTAGCCCTGCGGGCACTGCGATGCCTGGCAGGCCTGCCATGTTTACGGTTACGGTGAAGATGTCGTTTAGGAACATTTTTACTGGATCTGCGGCCATTTCCTCATCACCGATTTTGAAGGCTGAGGATGGGGTGGCTGGAGTCAGGATTGCGTCTATGCCTTGGTTGAAGACGTTTTCAAAGTCGCGTTTGATCAGTGTGCGCACTTTTTGTGCGCGCAGGTAATAGGCGTCGTAATAGCCTGATGACAACACGTAGGTGCCGATCATGATGCGGCGCTGGACTTCATCGCCGAAGCCTTCCGAGCGGGTTTTTTCATACATGTCCGTGATGTCATCGCCTGTGACGCGAAGGCCGTATTTGACGCCGTCGTATCTTGCCAGGTTTGATGAGGCTTCCGCTGGCGCTACAATATAATAGGCTGGCAGTGCGTATTTTGTGTGCGGGAGCGAGATATCAACGATTTCCGCGCCTGCATCCTTGTACCACTGAATGCCCTGCTGCCAGAGCGCTTCAATATCTTCTGGCATGCCTTCCACACGATACTCTTTCGGAATGCCGATTTTTTTGCCCTTCATGGACTGACCAAT
>CALDZL010000135.1 GCA_937944295.1 uncultured Sphingorhabdus sp. | reverse complement strand
AAAATACGCCCAAAACTATATGGCAATGCTGCATCTCTGCCATTAAATACTGATTAAGTCGAGTCCAAACCCTATGGTCTTCTGCGTTAAAAAGCTTGCCCTCTCATTTGATTGATTACATAATCACCGTGCTAGCCTTTTTCTTGCACGCGTAATTTCTTCCCTTCTTCGCTGAAAATAAAGACCGCGCGGTTGCCGAAGAGGAAGCGATTGGTTGCTAATGAAACAGCAATAGATGAAAATAGTATAAACACCATCACATCGATATAATGCAACCAATCTAAACCGATGGAGCGATAATAAGTTGTACCACCCCATATGGCCTGATCGGTGTAGAGATAAAATGTATGAAAGGCATAGGCTATAACACCATACATAAGGCCAACCACAGCCGCACGCGCGTCCATATTGCGGAATAATAAGGCTGCGGCAAAGGCCGATAATATTGGCATGGATAAGAGGCCATTTAATTTTTGAATCAAATCAATGATACTTTCTGCACCTGCATAAAGCGGCACCAATAGGATAGAAATTAGCATAGCTATAATACCCACGCCCTGATTTAGCCGCACCACATTGACATTTTTATCGATAAATTTACGGTGAAAATCAACCGACCATAATGTAATAGTAGCATTCATTACCGCGCTATAGGTAGTGAGTACAGCCGCCGCGATCATCGCAGCGAAAATACCCGCCGTCCAGGATGGCATAATATTGCCAACCAACAATCCATACGCTTTATCATTGGGGACAAGGCCATATAATTTATAAGCCACCACGCCTGGTATCACAACTATGGGCGGGACGATCAATATCCGCACAAAGGCTGCTGCAATAATGCCTTTTTGCGCTTCTTTGACCGTGGGAGCTGCTAATGCTTTTTGTGTGATATTTTGATTGGTGGACCAATAGAATATCTGAATAAAGATCATACCCGTAAAAAGGGTATGAAAGGGGATTTGCGAATCTTGACCGCCAATCATTGAAAGTCGTTCTGATGGTACGCCATCGGTCAGGTTAAATCCTACCGCCTGTAGAGCAAGGAACACAACTACAAGAGCCAGTGCCAAAATACCGACACCACTATATGTATCCAACACCGCAACGGCGCGTAATCCGCCCAATATGGCATAAGCCGCACCAGCAACCGCAAATATGCCAGCAATCACAATAATCGGCGTTGTAATACCAAATAAGCTCTGCATGAATAGGGCACCGCTATAGATAACAGCAGGCAGATATATCAGGATATTGCCCAACAGAAATAAACCAGAAATTACCGTTCTGACGCTTGCGCCGTTAAAGCGTTTTTCCAACAGCTCTGTTACGGTTGTGCAATTGTTACGATAATATATCGGCACAAAGATAAAGGCGAGCATCATAAGACCAATGAAACCAGCGATTTCCCACCACGCCAAAAGCAGCATCTGCGCGCCATTCATCCCCACTAATTGATCGGTGGATAAATTTGTTAGCGTAATCGCCCCTGCGACAAAGAACCAACTCAAACCGCCGCCTGCTAAAAATATCTCTTTGTCCGCGCTTCCTGTACTTGCCGCTTTTTGCGCGCTCACCTTTCGCCATGTCAGATAGGCAACGAATATCATGATGGAAACAAACACACCAAATTGCACCGCAAAATTACCCGTCTCGAGGATTGTATTATCAGCCATGGTCATTTTCTCTCTCATTTTGTGTTGCGCACACAATATTACATTTACGCAAAGCTACTTTACTTTTCCGAAAACACAAGTATCAAATTCAAACATATCCAATATATAATAAAAGAGCATCTATTTTATGGACTATATCCGTTTTGACTCTGGTGACATGACGTTGATAATATCATGCACCGTTGGCACTGTTCCAGCTATAATCCATTGGGGCAATAGATTAGAGCCATCCACCAGCATCGAAGAGATCAAAGCCCTGTCTATCCGGCGCGGCGTTAATGGCAATGCCGATGTTGTCATCCAGCCATCATTAGCAATGGAAATAGGCCTTGGCTATGCAGCACCTTCTGGCTTTGAAGCCCATCGTGAAGGACGCTCATGGGGCAGCTATTTTACTGTATTTTCAGCCGCAAAATATGAGGATAGAGCCCAAATCCAATGTCATGATAGCAGCACACAAATCCGATTAACCTATGACATTACAGTAAATCCAGACACGGGATTAATCCAACTTTCATCATCGGTGACCAATGGTATTGATAGCGATGATAATAGTGGTATCTTAACGCTTAACAAAATGGCTACCGCTGTGTTGCCTATCCCCGGACGCATGACCGAGCTTATAGGCTTTACTGGGCGCTGGGCCGATGAATTTCGCCGCGAGAGGTTTAAACGTTTTTCAGGGTCCTATGTCCGTGAAAATAAACGCGGTAGAACATCGCATGATAGTTTTCCTGGTATAATTTTAGCGCGGCCTGATACGCGCGAAAAATCTGGAGAAGCTTATGGTTTGCATTTGGCGTGGAGCGGGAATCACCTAATCCGCGTTGATACATTGATGGATGGCCGTGTTCTGGCCTCAATGGGAGCTTTGTTATTTCCAGGAGAAATACGCCTGAAAGCTGGAGAGACATTCCAAAGTCCAACGATTGTTGCAGGCTATAGCAGCAATGGCCTATCCGCATTAAGCCGACACTTTCATGACCATGTCCGTAATGAGCTGCTGCGTCCAGAGGTACGCAATCGGCCTAGACCTGTTCATTATAATAGCTGGGAAGCCATTTACTTTGATCATGACATCGAAAAATTAAAGGCCATGGCTGATAAAGCAGCATCGATTGGCGTTGAGAGATTTGTCCTTGATGATGGCTGGTTCGGTACGCGCCGCGATACATCTTCTGGACTTGGGGATTGGGTTGTATCCGACTTGATATACCCCGATGGGCTAAAGCCTCTTATCGATCATGTAACGGGGCTTGGTATGGAAATGGGCATTTGGTTTGAGCCCGAAATGGTAAACCCTGACAGCGATTTATTCCGAGCGCATCCCGATTGGATTTTACATCTCCATGATAAAGAACAAGTGCCATTCCGCAATCAATATGTGCTTGATATATCGCGCCCCGAAGTATCCGATTATTTATTTAATCAAATCCATATCATATTAGGCGATCATGATATTGGTTATGTCAAATGGGATATGAACAGAGACCTCAACCACCCTGGTAATGCGATGGGCTATGCGAAACCACATGCACATGTCATGGCGCTCTATGCTCTGATAGAAAGGATCAGAGAAAAACACCCAAATGTTGAAATTGAGAGCTGTGCTTCTGGCGGGGGGCGTCCTGATTTTGGCATTTTGGCGCATACAGACCGTGTTTGGACATCCGATAGCAATGATGCGATTGATCGGCAAAATATTCAAAAAGGCGCCAGTCATTTTCTGCCACTTTGCGTATTAGGTTCGCATGTTGGCCCTGCCAAATGCCATATAACGGGCCGATCTTTATCCATGAGTATGCGAGCTGCCACCGCTATGATGGGACATATGGGTACGGAATTAAATTTACTCACCGAACCAGAAGAAGATTTAAAAGAATTAAAAGATGCAATCACGCTCTATAAACAGCATCGTATGCTTATTCACTATGGCCAACAATATCGCATCGACACGCCCAAATATATCAATGCAATGGGTATAGTCGCGTCTAATCAAAGCGAGGCTATATATTCCATCGCCTTTATGACTGGATATCATAACACGCATCCTATCATACTGCCCTTTCCTGGTCTTGATGAAGATTTTGAATATGATGTACGTTCCATATGGCCACATGATTTCAAATCTTCTACTATCTTAGAAGAAAAGGAACTAGAGAAATTGGGTATTGGCGGGCATTTTAGCGGAGCAACATTGATGAAGGTCGGCATGCAATTACCACCTTCTTTCCCTGAAACCGTGCATTTATTTCATTTAACAAAGAGAGGCTAGAGCTGCGTGGGAGTTATTAGTGAGCGCCAAGATGATATATTAAACCTAGTTAAAGACCAAGGTTTTGTCGCGACCGATCAGTTGGTGGAAATATTCAATGTCACACCGCAAACAATCAGGCGCGATATCAATATATTGTGCGAAAAAAATCTGTTGCAAAGGTTTCATGGCGGCGCTGGGCAAGTAAAAAGTACAGAGAATGAACCTTATAGTGATCGTTTACATGCACTAGCCTCTGCGAAAAAAAATATTGGCCATGTTTTGGCATCGCATATCCCCAATGGTGCATCGCTCTTTCTTAATATTGGGACAACGACTGAAATGGTGGCAAAAGCCCTATTGAACCACAGAGACCTGCGTGTTGTTACCAATAATCTTAATGTAGCTACTATATTATCCAATAATAAAGATTTTGAGATTATGATTGCTGGTGGTCAATTACGAAGCCGTGATGGCGGTATAGTGGGCCCCGCAACAACCGATTTTATCAAACAATTTCGCTTGGATTTCGGTGTAATAGGCGTGAGCGGCATAGATGAAGACGGCAGCTTAGTCGATTTTGATTATCAAGAAACACGCAATGCAGAAGCCATTATTGCCAATTCAAAAGAAACATTATTAGCCGCCGACCATAGTAAATTCGGAAGACGCGCAATGACTAAATTTGGTCATTTATCTCAAATTACGCGGTTATTTACGGACGAAATACCGAATGCTCATTATAAAGACTTACTCTCTCATAATAATGTTGATGTTAGATTGTGTAAAAATGTCACAGATTAGTTAGAAAATTGTAATTTACGTAAATTTCGATTGCGAACATAGAATGTTCGTTTTAGTAATTCCTGTGCGTGAGGAGCGATTATAGCAAATATGTATGATATTTTGGTCATTGGTGGCGGTATTAACGGTGTGGGCATAGCTCGCGATGCTGTTGGTCGTGGCCTAAAAGTTGGCTTGTGCGAAAAAGATGATCTGGCCAATCATACCTCTTCTGCTAGTTCAAAATTAATACATGGTGGTTTGCGTTATTTAGAAAATTATGAATTTAAGCTTGTAAGAGAGTCGCTTGGCGAACGCGAAACCCTGTTACGTGCTGCACCGCACATTATATGGCCAATAAAAATTGTTCTTCCCGTTGAAAAAGGTATGCGCCCAGCATGGATGTTGCGTGTGGGCCTTTTTATATATGATCATTTAGCGAAAAGAGCATTGCTGCCTGCCACCAAAACATTAAATTTACGCAAAACTCTCCAAGGTAAATGCCTTAAAGATCATCTTAAAATAGGATTTGAATATTCTGATTGCTGGGCAGATGATGCACGACTAGTCATACTCAATGCTATGGATGCTCATGAAAAAGGCGCTGAAATAATGACGCATACGGAATGTGTTGGATTAAAAAGACATCCCGACCATTGGCAGTTAGAATTAAGGGATGGAAATGGTTTAATACGCTACTGCGAGACCAAATTACTCGTCAATGCGGCAGGTCCATGGGTTAATAAAGTTTTAGGCCTATCGGGACAAATAAGAAACCAGAGCAGTGTTAGGTTGGTTAAAGGCAGCCATATAGTTGTCGATAAATTATATGATGGCGATCATGCTTATCTATTCCAATCAGCGGATGGCCGCGTCATTTTTGCCATGCCTTATGAGAGTGATTTCACCTTGATTGGAACAACAGAAGTAAAGTGGGAACTAGAAAATGGCCCTGTGGTGATATCTAACGAAGAAATAGATTATCTATGCTCTGCTGTTAATGACTATTTTAAAAAACAAATCACGCCCGAAGATGTACGTTGGTCTTATGCTGGAGTTAGGCCACTTTATGATGATAATTCAGAATCGGCCAGCGTTGTAACGCGCGATTATGTTTTCGATCTTAACGAACAAGGTCAGGCTCCTATTTTATCAGTATATGGCGGGAAGTTAACAACTTATCGCAAGCTTTCTGAGCATGCTATGGAGAAAATAAGTCATATTTTCCCAAACATGCGAGGCGCATGGACAAAGGATGCCTCTCTACCAGGTGGTGATATCCAATATGAGGAATTACAATCATATAAAATGGACATGACTGCAGAATATCCATGGCTAGATGACACTATATTATATCGTATGATTGATGCCTATGGCACCAGAGTTAGTGCTATTTTAAACGGGAAAAATAGCATCGCTGATCTTGGTCAACATTATGGACAAGGCTTATATGATGCTGAGATCAATTATTTAACCCAATATGAATTTGCACACAGTGCAGAAGATATTTTGTGGCGCCGGTCTAAAATCGGGCTTCAAATGAACCCAGAGCAAATCAAAACATTATCAAATCGGTTTTCTCTTAAAAATGTTGCGTGAATTTCTATTAATTTGAGTTGGAGGAAAATATGAGAATGAAGACAAAATTATTCATAGGAGCAGCACTTGGCTTAGCCTTAGCTATGCCAGCATATGCTCAAGAAACACAGGCACCACAGGACACATCTATCGAGGACGAAGAAGGTGATGCTATTGTTGTAACGGGTATTCGTGGTTCTTTAGAACGCGGACTAGAGGTTAAAAGAAATGCAGGTGCAATCGTCGATGCTATTTCAGCTGAAGAATTGGGTAAATTTCCAGACACGAATGTAGCAGAATCCTTGCAGCGTATTACAGGTGTTGCGATTACGCGTGATCGCGGTGGTGAAGGTCGTTTCGTAACGGTTCGTGGCTTAGGTCAAGAATTCAACCTACTGACCTATAATGGTCGCCGCCTTGCAACAGAAAATGAAGGCCGTGAATTTTCATTCGACGTTCTGCCGTCTGAATTAATCTCAGCAGCACAAATTTTCAAATCCACCACAGCTAATCAAGTCGATGGTTCTATTGGTGGTTTAGTTAACATTCAAACGCCAAAGCCGTTGAGCAATCCTGGTTTCCAACTGGCTGGATCACTGTCTGGTCAATATGAAGGTTTGAGCGAGGATGTCGGTATTAAGGGATCGGCTCTAATCAGCAACACATGGGCTGGTGACACATTTGGTATTTTGGCATCATTTTCTTATCAACAGCGCGACATTCGCACTGACACAGCAGAATCCATTGCCATTGCACAAACTGATCCATCAACTGCTGGACCTGATGGTATACCTGGCAATGCAGACGATGTATTTAGTGCTGGTACAGATGTTAATGGTGATGGTGTTGGTGATCGTATCAATTCATTCAATGCAAATATCAACCAAGAAGACCGCGAACGTATAGGTGCGACTCTGGTGCTGCAATATTCACCGCATGACGATTTAGAAATTACAATTGATGGTCTATATACCAGCTTTAGCAGCCCATCGCTATCTTCATCATATTCATTTTTCCCAAACCCTGGTCTTGTTACTAACGCTTTAGTGGACAGCAATAATGATGTTCTTAATCAGACGGTTAATGCAACACCAGGGGCTCCATTTAGCAATATATTTGACTTCGTGGCGCGGAGAACAGAATCTGATACAGAGACATTCCAAATTGGCTTGAATGTTAAAGAAACAATCACGGACCGTTTAAAAGCGGTTGCCGATGTTTCTTATTCACGGGCCAGTGGTACACGCGATAATATTGGATCCGATGCTGGAAGCGGTAGCTTCTTTGTGGTGAGTTTCCCTGGAGCCAATTTTACGCAAACAACCACTGGAAATCGTGTTCCTGATATTACATTCACTTCGCTACCAGACATAAATTCTACCACCCAACTTAGCTTAGACCAATTGCCTGCAAGTGGTGCACGTTTGCACTTCTCTCGCAATTCGTCCAATGACATTGTAGATGAAGTGTTCACCGCTAGACTGGACTTTGATTATGACATTGGCGATACAACCAAGTTAAAATGGGGTGTCAATTATACCGATCGTATCAAAAATAACAGCGTATTTGATAATAGTGCCACACAATGCGGTGATACAAATGCTCTGATACCAAGATTAGGTCCTACGGCAAATGGCTTTATTTGTGATCGTTCTTTATTATTCTCAGACTTTCTGACGGCTGGAGAACTTGGGCAGTTGCTTACACCATTTAATGGCGAAGCTGAGGGATTTTTGAGTGGTACCGATGCTAATATCCCGCGTAATTTCCAAACCGTGAATATTAATATTGTCGAGCAGGCTTTTGCCAATCTTGGGGCTGAAATTGGCCAACCCAGCTTCTTAACCCCAACCTTTAATGCAACGCAATCGAATGAAATTGATGAGACCATATTTTCTGGTTATTTAGCCGCTGATTTTGAAGGTGATATTGGCAATGCTCCATTTAAAGCGAATGCAGGTGTTCGTTTTGCCTACACTGATCTTCGATCCGCAGGTGTTACTACCGCATTTACAGCAATTGTAATTGATAGTGTGTCGGGTAATAACAATGTGACACAAGATCCAACATTAGCACGCGTCGAAAATAATGATTATTTCGAGGTATTGCCAACGTTTAACA
Organism: uncultured Sphingorhabdus sp.; assembly: GCA_937944295.1. Lineage (GTDB taxonomy): Bacteria > Pseudomonadota > Alphaproteobacteria > Sphingomonadales > Sphingomonadaceae > Sphingorhabdus_B. The sequence continues at coordinate 17,473 of CALDZL010000135.1, read as the reverse complement.
TTAGTATCGAAGCAACACCAAATCTATTTGTTCGCGCAGGTTTCTCTCGCTCATTAAGCCGTCCAACCTTCAATGATTTGTCCACGGTTTTTGCCGTAACACAAATCAACGCAGGCCAAGAACAAGCTACAGACTCAAATCCATTGCTTGATCCCGTATTGTCTAACAATTTGGACTTCTCGGTTGAATTTTACGGCGATAATGGATTATCATTATCGGCGGCAGGGTTTTACAAAGATATCTCCAATTTCATTACCAATGTAAATACTGTAACGCCGATTACAATTCCAAATGCTAGCGATGCTACAACGGGTGTTCCATTACCTGACCAAACTGTAAACTTCTTAATCTCAAGTCCACAAAATGGTGATACTGCTGAAGTTTACGGCCTTGAGTTAGCAGCACAAAAATTATTTGATAATGGCTTTGGTGTTTCTGGTAATATCACATTGGCAGAGAGCAATGCGACGCAAGGTGGAGTGTCCTCTCGCCTCGAAAATATCTCAGACGTATCATGGAATGCATCTATATTCTATGAAGGCAGCGGCCTTCAAGCACGCGCTTCTCTTAATCAGCGCGGTGACTTTTTAGGATCAACCGCTGGTGAAGGTGGCTTTGCTGAAATTGTTGATACATTTACGCAAGTTGATGTATCGCTAAGCTATGAAGTTACAGAGAATTTCACTGTATTTGGGGAAGGTATTAATATCCTCAACGAACAGAGCTTCACATTCTCAGAGCGTGAAACATTCCTTGAGTCCTTCATTGATAATGGTGCACGCTGGTTATTTGGTGTTCGTGCCAATTTCTAATATTATCCAATAAATATGATAGGCGGGGCAGAAATGTCTCGCCTATTTTTATACTATCATTCATGATAATGAATATTATTAATATCATCCCTATCGTGCATTTGATAGAATCCATATGATAGACGGAAAATAGATATATGAGTGATAATAAAAATATATCACCTGCAATGGATCAACCGCATCGCCGATTAAACCCATTAACAGGGCAACACATATTAGTATCACCGCATCGCGCAAAACGCCCTTGGCTTGGTCAAAAGGATGAGCCAGAGTCTAGAAATCTACCAAACCATGATCCTGACTGTTATTTATGTCCACGCAATGAACGCATCGGCGGCGATAAAAATCCTGATTATCAATCCACCTATGTTTTTGATAATGATTTTCCAGCGATATTGGATGAAATCGAGTACAGTGAAGAACCCCAAAATACACAAAATCCTCTATTCCAATCCGAAAATATCACAGGTGTCTGTAAAGTCATTTGTTTTTCCCCAGACCATAATCTCACTCTGCCCAAATTATCTATCACTGCCATGCGCGCTGTAGTGGATAGTTGGTGCGATGAGAGTCAAAAATTAGGCGCAAAATATCAATGGGTACAAATATTTGAAAATAAGGGGGCTATGATGGGATGTTCCAACCCGCACCCGCACGGACAAATTTGGGCCACTGATTTCCTGCCAGATGAAGCGCAAAATGAAGATGATAGGCAACGCGATTATTTTACAGCCTACGGCCGCGCTATGTTAACCGATGTTGCTGAGCATGAATTAGGTCAAAAAGAGCGTATAGTCACCCAAAATGATGACTGGCTTGTGCTGGTTCCTTATTGGGCGGAATGGCCATTTGAAACATTATTATTACCACGTTTCCCCGTTGCACGAATGGATCAGCTTGATGAAAGCCAGCGCGACAATTTGGCTCATATTGTGCAAATATTGACACGCTGCTATGATGCATTATTTGGCACTTCCTTTCCTTATTCAATGGGATGGCATGGCGCTCCTTTTGATAATCGCACGACTCAAGCATGGCAATTGCATGCCCATTTTTATCCACCCTTATTGCGGTCTGCCACCGTGCGTAAATTTATGGTTGGATATGAGATGATGGCCGAAAGCCAACGCGATATTACTCCAGAACAAGCCGCAAGCCGTCTTAGAGATAGCCTCCCAAGAGACGTCCAATGAATGACGCAAAAACCAGAGCATTAGAGGCCTATATAAGCGCTTTTAATGATAAACCAGATCATATCATTAGAGCCCCAGGACGGGTTAATATCATCGGGGAGCATACCGATTATAATGATGGTTTCGTGCTTCCTTGTGCTATTGATAAAGATACGGTTGTTGCTATTGGTCGGCATGAAGACAGTTTGATTGAAGCCATATCCTGTGACTATGAGAACCAAGATATATTTTCCATTAATAAGGACATAAATGAGTCACCAAAATTATGGGCCAATTATGTGCGCGGCGTTGCAAAATATCTTCAATTAGACGGTTATGCCCTACCCCCATCGCGCATCAGCATTGCAGGTGATGTGCCGCTTGGTTCGGGCCTTTCATCCTCAGCAGCTCTTGAAATGGCCGTTGGCAGAGCGTTAATAGAGCAATCAGGACAAAAAATTGATCCTACAGATTTAGCAATGATCGGCCAAAAAGCAGAAAATCAATTTGTTGGCTGTTCGTGCGGCATTATGGATCAGCTCATTTCCGCAAAAGCGCAGGCAGGGCATGCTATGCTTATTGATTGTAGATCATTATTATGTAGCCCAATATCAATCCCCAAAGATGCTGCCATTTTAATCGTCAACAGCGGCATAACCCACAGCAATAGCGATGGTGCCTATAATGAGAGGCGCCTTCAATGCGAAAAAGCAGCGCTGCATTATAAAGTAAAAGCTCTACGTGATATTGATGAGGCTCAGTTAAAAGCAGGCAAAACAGGCTTGGATGATGTAAGCTATAAACGGGCGCGCCATGTCGTGACCGAAAATGCACGCACTGTAAACGCTGCGGTCGCGTTACAAGATAATGATTTGTACACACTCGGCCAATTAATGCGGCAATCACATGCTTCGATGCGCGATGATTTTGAAATAACTATACCCGAAATCGACCAATTAGCAGATATTATGAACGCTGCAATCGCACAATATTGCGATAATCAAGGTGGTGCTCGCATGACAGGCGGCGGTTTTGGAGGGTGCGTTATCGCCATTGCTCCCAACGACACAATGGAATCAATTATCGATTCCATTCACGATAAATATAGAAAAACAGCTAATCAAAAAATCGAAATATTAATCTCCACTGCCTCTGCAGGGGTCAATTATGTGTAACCATATTATAAGTATTGATATAAAACTGAATATCAAAACCCTATATTTACGTAGCGTTTTAAGTAATATTACCGTGCAATTATGCGTAATGTTAGTTGCACAAGTGCATCATATTAAATCCGTCTGTATCATAAATGCATAAAAATGCTTGTATATTGTGTCAATGTTGGCACTTTGTCAAAGTTACCCCAAGGGAAAGAGGCATAAAAATGCCCATTATAACGGAGAGCAATTATGAGAATTAGAAAATCAATCATCAAAACCGCCTTGATGACATCTATAAGTATCACTTCTGCAGGATATGCATCAAGTGCAATCGCCCAAGAAACAGCTGCTGAAGAGGAAGAGGATGATGGCGACGTTATCATCGTTACCGCTTCTAAACGCGAAACTACATTACAAGAATTGCCTATTTCAGTATCGGTAACCAGCGCAGAAACTATCGAAAATGCTGCTATTCGTGATCTGCAAGATTTACAATCGGTTGCCCCTTCTTTGCGGGTTAATCAGCTTCAAAACTCCTCCAACACCAATTTCATCATTCGTGGTTTTGGTAATGGTGCAAATAATGCAGGTATTGAGCCTTCGGTCGGCGTTTTCATTGACGGTGTCTACCGTTCGCGCTCAGCAGCACAGATTGGCGATCTACCCAATATTCAACGTGTTGAAGTGCTGCGCGGCCCACAATCAACCTTATTTGGTAAAAACGCATCCGCAGGTGTTATCAGTATTGTTACCGAAACACCCCAATTTGAATTTGGTGGTAAAGGCGAAATTAGCTACGGTAATTTCAATGCTATCATCGCAAAAGCAAGCATTACTGGACCAATTTCTGATACATTAGCATTCAGCCTTGGTGGGTCCTATAATAATCGCGATGGTTATGTAACTGAACAAGTTTCTGGTGATGATGTTAACAATCGTAATCGCTATGGTGGACGGGCCCAATTATTATGGGAACCTTCCAGTGATTTAAGTTTTCGTTTAATTGGTGATTATGACCGTATTGACGAAGAATGCTGCGTAGCCGCAAATTTAGTGGCAGGTCCAACTGTCCCAGCAATCTTTGGTGTTGGCGGTGCTCTTGATTCTGAAAACCCATTTAGCTTCAATACTTTCTTAAACGTATTGCCAACCAATGAGATTGACAATTATGGCGTATCATTGCAAACCGATTACAGCTCTGGAGCATTAACATTTACCAACATCACCTCTTATCGTGGTGTCGATCGTGATTTGGTTCAAGACGTTGATTTCTCTAGCGCTGATATTGTAAACGAACAACAACAACAAGAATTTAGAACCTTTACTACAGAATTCCGTATAGCATCAGATTTTGATGGAATATTCAACTTCTTATTGGGTGGTTTCTATTTTAACGAAGATATCGACCAAACCAGCCAACTCATTACGGGTGAAGATACACGCTCATTTTTCAGCCTATTGGCAGGTGGCGGCCCCGCAGGAACGCCTGGTGATATTTTTGCAGGTGTAGAAGCTGGCCTGGGTTTACCAGCAAATAGTATTTTTAGCCCTGGATTGTTAACCGATGAGGTTTTCTCTTTCAGCAATGAAGCATTCTCAATCTTTGGTACGATTGATCTTGAACTTTCTGATCGTTTCACTCTGACATTTGGTGCAAATTATACTGACGATAGCAAATCATCTTCGCTCGCAATTAATGCATTGGATGAATTGGGACAAGTGAACTTAGTCGATGCTTTCATTACAGGAGCAACAATGGGCGCTGTAACCACTCCAGCCCAGTTTCAAGCCTTACCAGCTGCACAGCAAGCTGGTCTTTTAGCAGCGGCGCAAAGTGCCGCAAATCCGCTATTTGGTCTAACGGCATTCCAGTTCCAACCGCCATTTTTGGGTATTCCTAATGCTGTAGAAGATGGCCGAACTAGCGATACTGATCTATCATATTCTGTCCGTGCTTCTTATGAGGTAAGTGATAATATTAATATCTATGCGACCTATGCAACAGGATTTAAAGCATCATCAATCAACCTATCGCGCGATTCCCGCCCGCTACCATCTGACTTTATTCCTGGACCAAGTGGCAGTGCCTTTGCTGCACCGCCATCCAACATTACCAATGCTGGTATTGCGGTAACTAATGGAACCAATGGTACGCGTTTTGCTGATCCAGAAGAAGCAGAAGTCTTTGAAATTGGTGTCAAAGGGCAATGGGATGGTTTTGCATTTAATCTCGCATTATTTGACCAAAGCCTAACAAATTTCCAGAGCAATATCTTTACAGGCACAGGCTTTGTTCTTGCCAATGCGCCGCAATCATCTGTGAGTGGTTTTGAATTTGATACTTCAATATCGCCAACGGATGGTCTAACTTTCAGAGCTGCGCTAACATATCTTGATGCTGTCAATGATGACTTCCCTAACTCTGCGGTCGGCGATCTCACAGGTTTACGTCCCGCTGGCATAGCAGAATTTGCGCTAACCGTTGGCGCTACCTATGATATTCAATTGGGCGGCGATAATGTGTTAACATTAAGCGCAGATTATCAGCATGAGAGCAATGTTCAAATCGCCGATGGTTTACCAGCATTCATTGATTTTACATTGGCAGATCCTTTTGCTCCTGCGCGTGCAGCCGCAGAGCCATTCCGCCGCGAGGTCAACCTCCTCAATGCCTCTGCCACATTATCACTCGCCAATGGTCTTGATATTGGTATTTGGGCGCGTAACTTAACGGACTCGCAATTTATCAGCACCATCTTTGATGGCGTTGCCCAAAATGGTACAATCTCTGGTTATCCAAACCAGCCGCGTACTTATGGCGGTGTCATTCGCTATAAATTTTAATAGAGCCTATTATCGAATATTTAAGGGGGCTTTCGAGTCCCCTTTTTATTATCTTCGCACTTTACAATAATTGCGCTATCCTATTGCTATGCACTCTATCCGCCCAATCGTTTTCTTCTTCCCCATCAGCATATTATGTGTAGCCGTTATCTGGTCGCTATATGATGATGATGCATTTTTTACCTTTGCCAATGTTCTCAATAGCGCAATATTAGACAGCTTTGGCTCGCTATTCGCTTATGCTGTTTTTGGATTCTTGCTCACTTGCATTTGGATATATTTCTCACCCATAGGAAAAATTAAAATCGGCGGCAAAGATGCTGTACCCTTATTGTCACGATGGAATTGGTTCGCCATCACATTATGCACCACCATTGCAACTGGCATATTATTTTGGTCGATGGCCGAGCCCATGTTTCACCTCTATGATAGCGGCAACAGAGGCATAGAACCGCAAAGCGATGCAGCCCGTCAATTCAGCCTTGTCTCGCTTTTCATGCATTGGACTTTATCTCCCTACGCCATTTATACCATAGCATCGCTTGCCTTTGCTCTCTCTATTTACAACCTCGGCAGAGGAAGCTCCTTATCAGGGCCTTTGTCCGTCTTGTTCGGCAAGATACCGAAAATTATAACTGACATATTGGATGCGCTGATCCTCTTGTCATTGGTTATGGGGATGGCCGCCTCTATGGGTACAGGCCTGCTAATGCTTGCAGGCGGCTTTGCTAAAATTACAGGTATAGATAGCTCTCCCTTTATAATGGCCATTGTCGCATTAATAATCGTCTCAACGGTGTTGATTTCATCTATAACAGGCCTAACCAAAGGCATAAGAATTTTATCCGACATCAATATTAAATATTTTTTCGTTCTAGCCCTCTTCATTTTCATCTTTGGTCCAACGGCAGCGATATTATCCGAAGGCGCAGATGCGTTGATCGGCTATACACAAGAAATAATCCCTAGGTCCTTATTATTAGGTGTTGCTGATGATCGGGCATGGGCCAATGATTGGACAATATTTTATTGGGCCAATTGGTTTGCATGGGCACCCGTAACCGCTATTTTCTTGGGAAAGATTGCGCGCGGCTATACAGTGCGGGCGTTCATCCTCATCAATTTGATATTACCATCGCTATTCAGCATCGTCTGGATGAGTATCTTTGGCGTATTTTCTATGTCCATTAATGCTGCCAATGATGAAATATTGAAACAGAGCCTAGAAGCCAATGGCGCGGAATCGGTTGCTTTTGTTGCACTGGAATTTTTGCCTCTTGGCAGTATTTTAATCATCGGTCTATTGCTACTCGCCTTCATATCCTATGTCACTGCCGCCGATAGCAATAGCGAGGCCATAAGGATGATTTGTCAAAAACCACAAGAACAAGATAAGCAAGAGGATAGCGAGCCGATCATCTCTGATGAGACAGAGGATAAAAATATATTGGGCATCACCATCAAAATCATTTGGATTGGATTAATCGGTATTGCATCATGGATAATGGTCAGCAATTCAGGGATAGATGGCGTTAGGATGCTCTCTAATCTAGGCGGTTTGCCTGCGCTCTTCATCATTATTGCGCTCAATGTTGTGCTGATAAAATTATCACTGCGTCCCAAATTGCTCAAAGCATAATATGTGCATCACGCCTTATTGGCTAATATCGCTAGATTTTTAGCATGGGTATCGCGATCAATTGTATAGCGCGTAAGCACCAAGAGCATGAACACCCAGATGATGAATAATGTCGGGGCATAGATAAGACCAAGATTATAAATATTCTCACTTGGGATTTCCCCTGGGCTTAATTGCCGTGGAAACTCTATTAAGGCAAGCATCAAGGATGCGATCATCACACCGCTGCCTTGTGAAAATTTGCGCGCAAAAGTGATACAAGCAAATAACACGCCTTCGCTGCGCCGCTTGGTGCGCAATTCACTCGCTTCTACCACATCGGCCACCATCGATTGGCCCAAGGCCAAGAAACATATGATTAAGGTCAAATCAACCACCGCGAGCACAATAATAATCGGGAATAATATTGGATCACCATTATCGGGCATCACGCCTATCAATCGCAGTACAACGGGCATAGGAGTTGTGCTAAAGGCTATTATACCCATGCCAATAGCGGTGCGTTTCTTGCCCCATTTGCGCGAAGCCCAAGGCCCAATGAATAAAGCAAATAGGGCTGAAATAATCACAGAAATTTGCAATAATGATACTTGCTGAGTAGTAAATTCCCAAAAGAAATTATTGATATAATAATTTAATCCAGCCGAGACACCCGATGCTGTTGCCCCCACCAATGTCGTCAAAAATATAGCGATGAAACTTTTGTCGGATAGAGTCTCAAAAATCTCTGAAAATACTCGCTTAATTGATATGGCCGATTTTTCTGGTGCTTTGCGCAAATAGGGTATCATCCTATGCGTACCTAACGCACTAATCATGATACAGACAAATATCGCAATCGATGCCACCAAGCCAAAGCTCTGATAGCCCGCTACATTCATAATCCCGCGCTCAATCGTATCGGTGGGTACTAAGAAAAAAGCTAAACCAATAGAGCCAATGAGCGTGCCGCCTATCCATGCAAAAGATTGGCGATAAGATAATATAGAGGTGCGTTCATCATAATCATTAGTCATCTCAGCGCTCAACGCGGATGATGGAACTTCATATAATGTTATCAGCGTGCGTATCCCGATTGACATTATAAGCAACCATAAAAATAATTGCGTGTCGCTTAAACCTGTGGGCGGTATCCATAGGAAATAATAGCTTATCGCAATGGGCAAGGCCGCTGCATACATAAATGGATGTCTGCGTCCCATTGGGCTGCGTATATTATCGCTCCAATATCCAATTAAAGGATCAGATATGGCATCAAATAGCATGGCAATGAAAAGCGCTAGACCAACATATTGCGCGGGTAGACCCAAAACTTGCGAATAATAAATCAGAACAAAATAGCTAAAGCCGCCATCTTTTATCCCATAGGGAATAGAGCCAATACCATAGGCAAATTTGTTCCAAAAAGGCAGCTTAAATCCGCCATTAACATGTATATCTGCCTTTGATTTCACTGCATTTCATCCCCTATAAAGGCTTGAAACTATGTGCATGCTTGCCACTTCTATATGGCATATTGGCAGAGAATAGAATATTAGCAAGACTGAAAATTTGGTGGTAATGCTGCACAAATGCTGCGCAGCAATTATATCAAATTAATTTCTTTAAGGCGTAGTAATAAGTAATCATGCGCGCTTATCGGATTAGGGTAATGATCAATTCCATCCAATATGCAATTCTCCAATGTTTCGATCATGAAATCGGGCCTAAAGTGCAGAAAATAGGGCATAGAATAGCGCGCAAGCGATGCGCGTTCAGGTGCTGGATTGACAACTCGATGTGTTGTTGAGGGCAGTATATTATTGGTCAATCGTTGCAACATATCACCAACATTGACTACCAGTTGATCTTCTTTGGGTTTGACCTTCTGCCAATTTCCATCACGATCGCGTAATTCAAGCCCAGCTTCTTGCGCTCCCAATAATAGGGTGATGGTATTAATATCTTCATGCGCTGCCGCCCGAACAGATAGCGAATTGGCGGACACAGGCGGATAATGAAGCAGTCTTAGCACATTATTACCATCGCGCACCGTATCGACAAAATAATCAATATCAATACGCAGATAAAGCGCGATAGCCCGCAAAATTCTTAGTCCGCACCGATCAAAGGCTGAGAATAGTTCAAGGAATATTGCGCGAAATTCATCTAACTCTGCGGGCCAGATATTCGCTGGCATATAGTCTTGGAAAGCATGTCCATCTGGTAATTCACGGCCAATGTGCCAAAATTCTTTCAGGTCCACTTTATCGGAATCTTTGGCTTTTTCCGTGCCAAAAGGCGTATATCCACGCGCGCCGCCATTGCGCAAATGATAGCGATATTTCACCTCATCAGGTAATGCAAAAAACCTACGCGACATATCTTCGGCGCATGCAATAAGGTCCGCATCAATCCCATGATGGTCAATGATTGCAAAACCAGTGTTTTGAAAAGATTGGCCAAGCTTTTGTGCCAGAGCTGGCAAATCATCCTTATCCAAATCCAGCGATAGTGATGATAATCCTGTCATTAACTTACCCTATTTTATCAACCATATTTACCAAATAAGTTGCGATTCTTTATCATGACAGGCCATGATTAATTGGTCCAATGCATCATCAATATCATCTGTCTCAATCAGCAAATTACGGCGTTCCTGCGACATAAATTTTTGCTCGGCCATACCATTTAAAAATAGGCTAAGATGGTGCCAATATCCATCCACATCAAGCAGCGCAAAAGGCTTATTATGATAGCCCAAAGAGCGCCACGTCCAAGCCTCAAACAATTCATCAAGCGTCCCGATACCGCCAGGAATAGCTACAAATGCATCGGTTAATTCTGTCATCTTGGCCTTGCGTTCGTGCATATCTCTAACAATATGCAATTCGGTAAGGCCTTGATGCGCTACCTCATGATCTCGTATTGCCTCTGGAATGACGCCATAAACCTGTCCACCTTGACCAAGAACAGCATCAGCAACTACACCCATAAGACCCAATTTCCCGCCGCCATAAACCAGATCAATACCGCGCTGCGCTATTGCTATGCCAAGCGCTTGAGCGCATTGCTCATATTGCTTCTTTGCACCCATGTTAGAGCCGCAATATACCGCCAATCTTTTCATAACCGCCCCTAAGATTTCATGATAAAGGCATCGCGCCCTGGTTCTCCGCGCACTATATTGCTGAGGATATAGCTAATCGGAATGACTACCAAACCAACATAGGCATGGACAGGATTATCGCCAACCGAAAGATGCGCATAAGTCGCTGTAATCATATTGATGAAATAAGCCCCATAAGCAATATCTTTTAAGTTACGATAGCGATTAGACGCAATCGCCAATAATGCGCCCAACTTTAGATAAGCCAAGGGATAGACTATATAGGTGGGATAGCCGAATTTCGTGAAAAAGGCGGACATAGTGTCATATTGCAGATGATAATTCACAATCGCCAACAGCATCAGAGCAAACATCAATAATGTTGCTATCCAATATAAGGTTTTAATCAGAATATTAGCTTTAAACGTCATTATCTATCTCCTTTCCCAGAGGATAGTGGCCTTCCATCAATGCTCAGTTCGATCACATCACCCTTAGCTCTCTCATTGGCAAAGGCCTGTACTTCGGACAATTGCGTTTCTCTATCGCCAACGATTAAATAGACCATCTGACTTTCTTGGAGATATTTTTTCGCAATATTTTGAAAATCTACTGTACTCATATTGAGCAACTCTTGCTGTTCCTTCTCAATATAATCCTTATCTTTTCCAAATTCGCTGATGGTACGCAAAATAGAGCGCTTATTGGCTAAGCTCTCAAAAGCACGCGTATTTTCTTTAAGTAATTTTTGACGGGTAATCTGCGCATCTTCATCCGAATAAATATTGCCATAATTGGTCAGCATATCATGGATTATATCAAGCGAGGACTTTGTCGCATTGGCCCTAACGCTGGTGATAACGCGAAATATTTGCTGCGAATTGCCGCGTGTCACACCAGAGAAAGCACCATAAGTATAGCCTTTCTCAATACGCAAGGTTTGAGACAAATTACCACTAATCCCGCCGCCCAATTTATCGTTGGTATAATCGATTTTATTGAAATCAGCATTGGTAGTGGATGGCACCAATTTACCAATACGCAATATGCTTTGTTTGCTGCCCGGTACATCAATAAAAAAGACTTTAGCCTGAAACGCTGGCATCGCTTGCAAATCGGTTTCAACAGCTTCATCCGCAATAAACAGCTTCGCAATTTTATCAAATGTTCGGGCTTTATCTTGAGTAATATCCCCAGCAATATGAATACGCACCTTGCTATTCAACATCTTCACATGGCGTGATTTCACTTCATCTAAGGTCAGTCCGCTTACACTTTCTTGCGTCCCCAAAACACTGCGACCCAGAGGGTTATCATAACCATAAAGTAATTTATCAAAGACCTGTGCCGATATAGCCCCCGATGATCCTTTATTGTCTGTAATTTGGGTGAGCATTGCCGATTTTTGACGCTCAAAACTCTCTGGATCGAAACGTGGAGCGTTAAGCATTTCATGCACCAAATCAATCGTAGCCTCAAAATTCTTGACAGGTGCCGTAACGCTAATCACTGTATTTTCCGTGCCAGAAGATGCGGTAATACCAGCGCCCAATAATCCAATAGCTTGCTCTAATTCCGCAGCTGTTTTGTTTGCCGTACCTTCGTTTAAGATACGGCCCAATAGGTTCGCAACACCTTGTTTATCAGCGCTCTGACCAAGATTATTGCTCGCAATAGTTATATCATAATTGACCAAAGGTGTTTCATCATTGGTAATCCCCAGCAACCGCACATCATTGCTTAGCTTTTGCTCCCAAATATCTGGGCTGGCGATTAGCGGCAGTTCACCAAAAGGCGGCTCGCTACGATCAAATTTGCTCGATGTCTTATCAAACTTCGCAACCGCGCCAGCGCTCACTTCTTCGCTCGTCACGCCTGATTTCACCTCCTCGACCCATACGCTAGCAAGCGCTGCATCATTAACAGATAAGGCCGCCTGTCCTTTGGGAACAAAGCTTGTGATAATTGAGGGCTTATCCTTTATATAGCGATTATAAACGCGCATAATATCATCAGGGTTAACGCCGTTAATACGCGCAACGCTCTTGACAATATCAGCAGGATCAGACCTAAATTCATTGCCTTGTGCCAGTGCACGGCCCTTGCCCAAAACAGTGCCTAATTGATTATAGACGATGGTTTCCTGTTCAACCTTAATGCGACGCAGATCAATCGGATCGACGCCATTTTTCTCAAAATCAAGCAAGGCAGATTGCAATGTATTTTTCACATCATCCAAATCAACATTGGCTTTTGCGCGCACGACAAATGTAAATTCACCCGCTATCTCACCGCTATTGTGAAATCCTGCAACGCGCGGTGCTAATTTATCCTGATCGACTATTTTTTTATGCAAGGGTGCGTTCTTACTGCCCGCTATTATTTGCGCCAATAAATCAAGGGCGACCTCATCTTTATGGCCAGCTTCAACCGTTGGAAATGTAAGGCGCAATTCGGGTAATTTTGCAAAACTATCTTCAAAATAGAGGTTTTTGCTTTGCTCTAAGGATACGGGTCGTGATTTTAATTTTTTCACTTCCTGGCCGCGTTTAATTTCACCAAACCATTGCTGAACCTTGGCTTTTGTTTCCGCAATATCAATATCACCAGCAATCGTTAATGTCGCATTATTAGGACCATAATATTGCGCATAAAATTCTTTCAAATCATCCAATGTCGCTGCTTGCAAATCAGGCAGAGATCCAATGACGGGCCAATTATAAGGATGTCCCTCGGGATAAAGAGCTTTGCTAATAACCTCACCCGTATAGCCATAAGGCACATTATCAACGCGCTGACGTTTCTCATTTTTCACCACTTGTTTTTCCCGCTCTAAGGCGGCCGTGGTCACTGTATTAATCATATAGCCGAGACGATCGCTATCGATCCATAATATTTTATCGAAAGCATCTTTGGGAACAACTTCAAAATAAATAGTTCCATCGCGCCATGTTCCGCCATTGCGTAAACCGCCCCATTCGGGGATTGCTTTTCTGTTCCAGCCGCGCGGTACATTTTCGCTATCATTAAACGCCATATGTTCAAAGAAATGGGCAAAACCCGTGCGCCCAGGTTTTTCTCTGTTGCTGCCCACATGCACCACGGTGGTCATGGCTACAATAGGATCAGACTTATCAACATGTAAGATAACCTCTAGGCCATTTTCCAGAGTGAATTTTTCATAATCAAGCTTAACGCTGCTATTTTCTGATTGTTCAACAGCTGCATTGCTCTGACTCAACAATTCTGAATTAGGAATCAATAATATGAAAACCGCGCTGCTGTACAATAATGCTTTAATCATAAAAACCTTCTTTTGAAATTTTCTTTCATAACTCTCTCTCACTATGCGTAACATTTATTACAAATGAAAGTAGTATTTCAAAACAAGATGCGCATAAAAAACGGGCCGTTGTTACCAACAGCCCGCTTTAATATCATTATAAATTTAAACTTAGAACTTACCGCGTAAAGTCACGCCATATGTTCTTGGGTTTTGTAAGAATGCTGAACGCGATGTTCCGCGCAACACTGTATTAAATGTAACGCCGCGCGTGTTCACATCGGTTAGATTATTTACAAAGAATTCCAGACCCCAAGCTTGGTCTTGCGCACCAATACCTGCACGCATATTGATTTTCACATTACTATTTTGAATATCAAATGGGACCAATGGCGAGGCATCAATAGCGGCTTGTAAACTGCCCGCTGCCGCAATTGCCGCTGCATTAGGAACTATGGTTGCTTGTGTAGATGTTCGGCGATCGCTCTCCATACGCAATTGCGCATTGTAGAAGAAGTTAAGATTAGAGCCAATATCTTTGCTATAAGTAGCACCCGCAATAGCGACTAATTCCGGAGCATTAGTCAGCGAATTGCCACATAATGTAGCAACATTAGCCACATCGGTTTGTGTTCCCGCGCAATCATCAGGATATTCTGCATCAGTATAGGTCAAAGCAGCATTAATCGTGAAATCATCGCTCGGTTGAATAACCGATTCAATTTCAAAACCTTTTGACAATGCACGCGGCACGTTAAAGGTTTCAAATTGGGCACCAGTAAATTCAAGCACTTGGAAATCGGTAAATTCTTGATAGAAACCTGCAATGTTCAATGTCACTACATCATTCAAAATCTTTGCTTTTAAACCAACCTCATAGGCATCCACTTCTTCCGATGCGAATCTTGGATCTGAGCCGCCAATCGCTGCAGTGGAATCCAAGTTAAAACCACCCGATTTATAACCATGCGTAAAGCTCGCATAGACATTGACGGGAACCGTTGGGAATTCATAGCCCAATTTTACCGTCCAAATTAGCTCATCATCATTAAATTCATCCGCACCTGTACCATTAAATGTGATCGGCGTCGGAATGACACCAGACGTTGGCAAATCCGCTGGTGCGGTAAATGCAAAACAACCTAGGCCAAATAAACCATTGCCCAATGCTGTACCCAATGGCGGCGCTGGTGCAGCACCCGCTGGCGGATTACCCGTCAAATTGCTTAATATTGCTGGACATAAAGTATTGTTGATTACAGGTTGAGAGAAACTACCTTCTTTGCTCTCATCCGAATAACGCAAACCGAAAGTAAAATCCAAACCATCCGTTAATTCAAATGTATTATGCGTAAAGACTGAAAAGCTCGTACTGTCTTGTGTAAACTGATTGGTATTAGAGACTGTACTTGGATCAACACCTCCAGAGAATAAAGCTAGAGGTGCTGGACCTGCCGCACCGCCAAATAATGCTCCTGCAAGCGCATCAAAGTCGGCACCTAATGAGGCTGTCGTAGTCGAGAAAATATCTTCATTGGAATAGAAAACACCGACCAACCAGCTCAAACGATCGTTCAAAGCTTCACCTTGAATACGAAGCTCATGCGTTTGTGTTTGAATTTGAGTATTGAGCAAATCAATATCAAAAACATCTAAACCCGTAAAGTCACTGTCATAATTTTCATTCGATTCAAAATCACGATAGGAACCAACATAGAATATATTGGCGCTATCGCCGAGAGGGATCTCCAGCTCGCCAGTGATACCCCATTGATCGACATCCACGATAGGAACAAAATTTGACGTTGCAGTGCGATCATCCAATGCATCTTGAAGGCCCGCTGTATCAAATGGATTAGATGGCACATTGGGTCCAGCCTGACCACCTCTAGGCCCAAGACCAACAAGGTTAAATGCACCAGCGGTTTCAATACTCGCGCTGAGTACTTCTACAGCTACGCAGCAGCTTGATGTACTTCTGGAGTAATCACCAATTAAACGGCCTCTAATGCCACCAGGTGATTCAAAACCCAATTGGGCGCGCACTAAGAATTGATTAACATCATTAGAGTCATCGACAAAATTACCATTTCTGTCGAGAACATCGACTGTACCATCCGCAATACGATAAGCACCCGTTACACGCAATGCCAGCGTGTCCTCGATAAGAGGAGTATTGACAGCACCTTGAATATTGAATGTATCAAAATTACCATAGGTAGCATTTAAAAAACCACTTGTTTCACTTAAATCGGGTCGAACATTTGTAATGTTGAGTGCTCCAGCCGATGTATTGCGACCAAATAATGTGCCTTGTGGTCCGCGAAGAACCTCTACACGCTCAACATCAACAAATTCTGACAAAGCAATGCCAGGACGAGATTGATAAGCCCCATCGATGAAAATACCAACGGCACTCTCAAAACCAATATTGTTGGATGTCGTACCAACACCCCTAATCCGCAGCACAACCGAACCCGATGCGATTTGCGCACTGGATGTTGAAAAACTTGATGAAACCTGCGTAATATTTTGAACGTTTACGACGCCTTGTTGCTCTAGCTGTTCTGGGCTAACCGCAGTCACAGCAAGCGGAATATCTTGGATATCCTGCGCACGGCGCGTTGCCGTCACGATGATTACATCTGAGTCATCTTCTTCGGCTCCTTCTTGTGCATCCTGCGCATAGGCTGGCATAGCCAAGGCGCTGCTGCACATCATAGCTATCATTGCAGATTTCATAATTTTCATAATTTTCTCTCCCGTTTATTTTGTTACACAGCCATTTTTAGCTTATATCTGTCCAAATTGGTAACTTTATCGGTAACAATGTCAATCCCATGTCTATTATTGACTCATATTTAATGAGGCACTTAGAAAGTGTGTAAACAACTGATATAATTTGTTAAAAATACTACTTCTTCTATTTTTATGGTGAGTAAACCTTATTAATTGTATAATTAAATTCCATAGTGACACTAAAAAGCAACATATAATATATTGAAATATTGATAATCCATTAGCCGCAATAATGATTTTTCAATTGTCATGACTTCCTGTATCGTCATGATTTAACACAATATGAGAGCTTAATTATGAAAACCCGTGCCGCCGTCGCCTTTGCAGCGAAACAACCGCTTGAAATTGTTGAACTTGACCTTGAAGGGCCAAAACAGGGTGAAGTATTGGTTGAGATTATGGCAACGGGTATCTGCCATACCGATGCTTACACGCTTGATGGATATGACAGCGAGGGGTTATTCCCATCGATACTCGGCCATGAAGGCGCAGGGATAGTGCGCGAAATTGGCGCAGGCGTGACCGATGTCGCGGTCGGCGATCATGTCATCCCGCTCTACACCCCCGAATGCCGCAAATGCAAAAGCTGCTTATCGGGCAAGACGAACCTCTGCACTGCGATCCGCGCCACCCAAGGCCAGGGATTAATGCCCGATGGCACATCGCGTTTTTCCTA
>CALDZL010000134.1 GCA_937944295.1 uncultured Sphingorhabdus sp. | reverse complement strand
AACAGCCCGGGTCCGCGCTGCTGCTGGCGATACAATCTACCGGTTCTCTCCGTTTGATGAAGACAACCGATCACATCGTTTTAATCCCCTTGATGGTGTGTCAAAACTTTCACCCGAGCGTCGATTTACGGAAGCAAAGCGCATTGCCGAAAGCCTGATCACGATGACGGGTGACAATGTTCATGGGTTCCTTGTGTCGGCTAAAGAAATTTTTGCTGCTGGGGTTCTTGATGTTGTTGACCGGGGGACGCCCACCATAGCTGCCGTCTATGACCGCTTAAGTCAGGGTGGGGAATTCAACGAGATGTTTGAAAATCTTGCCTCACAAACCGAAGTTCCAGAGGCGAAATCCATTTATCAACGTATGGCCGGCATCGCTGACAGGACATTGTCGGCCTATATGTCAGTGCTATTTGATGGTGGGTTGGGATTATGGAGGGATGGCCTGGTACGCGCCGCTACAAATAAATCTGACTTTAGCATGATGGATCTTAGACGCAAACCAGCCAGCATCTACATTATTGTTTCTCCCAACGATCTTACAGTACTGGCTCCCGTCATCCGTCTCTTGTTTCAGCAGACAGTCGCGCTTCTTCAAACAGCGGAACCTGGCGTAGATGAACCGTATCCGGTTTTGTTTCTTCTCGATGAGTTTCCTCAACTGGGGCGCATGACAGCTCTGGCTCAAGCCATTTCAACCATACGATCTTATGGTGGGCGCATGATGATCGTTGCTCAATCCTTATCAAACCTCAGAGGAACTTACGGTCAGGACGGCGCTCAGAATTTCCTCGCAAACTGTCGGTTACAGCTCTTCATGGCGCCTGCTGACAGTGAAACACCTGACTATGTTTCCAAAGCCATCGGGAATTTTACGCGCAGGGCGAGGTCGAGATCCTGGAATATGGGACAGATTGGCAAGAGCAACATCCAGGAACGCGAAGAGGGGGCTCGACTTCTCAGGCCTGAAGATCTGCGCAGACTGTCAGCAGATGACTGTGTGTTGTTGATACAAGATTCAGACCCGGTCTTGGCGCAGAAAGTCCTCTACTATGAGGATCGGTTCTTAAAGCCTCTGTTTGAAAATCAATCTGGTCAGCACCCGTTGCCGGAAAAACTCAATGTCATCAAAGCAGATGCTGTAAATCGAAAGATGATTGAGAGCGCACTCAAAACGGATGGCATCCCTTTGGTCGGTAAGCCTTCCGAGGACGCCTACGACATTAGTGCAGAAGATTTCAAAGCAATGAAAACTGATCACGACAAGCTGCTGAGCAGGATAAAAGCGATAAAAGATAAGGTGACCTGTTGATTAAATACAAAAGCTTAGAGTCTATTTTACTGAAAAAATCACTTTCTTGAAATTTTATGTATAATTTATGCGATTATTTTCATTTTTACCTAAGCTGCGGATTCAATTGACCCAATATCAAATTGCAAACAGTATGTCATATCTTGGAAATTGAGCGCTGTTTTTCTTTCATAGCTATTTAGGCTAAGACTTTTTGTTCGCGCAGTTTTTCCGAGTGTAGGGCTTGCTTACTATGAGCCATTTCTTGAAAGGGTCTACAGCAATTATTGTCTACAATTCATTGCAACGCACGTTGTATCTTTGGTACGGCGGTTGCTTTTGTTTCATGGTAGTCAATTGTTCCTGAAAGATTTCCATTCAGATCAAACAATAGAACATTTGAAGTATGGTTCATTGTGTAGTCGTCACTGTCTATTGCCACTTTTTCGTAACTAACACGAAAATCTGCTGTGGCACTGGCAATCTGTTGTTCAGAACCTGTCCATCCCTCGATAGCTGGATGAAAAAAGCTAACATACTCTGCCATGGCTTTAGTGGTATCACGGATTGGATCAACAGTTATGAATACTACATTTAACTTTTCTGCTTTATCTCCTAGCGCATCTAGCCAACTCGATATGTCTGATAAAGTTGTTGGACAAATATCAGGGCAGTGAGTGAAGCCGAAAAAAACCATTGAAGCTTTTCCAATTAGTGAATCAGGCCCTACTTCTTGACCTTTGTGATTATTTAGTTTGAAATCCATTGAAACTAAAGAAAAAGTAGGATTACTTTTCGATTGAGCCGCTCCTGGTCCATCGACCTGCCACCAGCCAACAAATAATGTTAAAGTCAGCACAGCAATTGCCGCTACACCAAATTTTAACAAGTTATATTGTTTCGTCATTTTTTTGGTCCACGTGCAGAAATACTCAAAATTGGAACTATGACCTCCACGATGCTACCGTCCGAGAACTTTAATGTTAATGGAAGCGTTTCCCCTTGATTCATTTCACTTTGCAAATGCATAAACATCGCGTGTAAGCCGCCAGGCTCCAATTTAACGCTTTCACCGGGTGCTATAGTAATATTACCAGCTGCAGCCATTGAGCTTATGCCTTGACTGTTAATTGTCGTACGATGAATTTCTGCTGTCTTGGCAATCGGTGTTGTTATGCTCAATAACTGAATGGTTGTGGCACTGATATTTCGAATTGTCATATATGCAACACCAGGTCGTTTCTTACCTATCGTTGCACGAGACCAGGGATCTTCAACAATTACACTCAAACTAT
>CALDZL010000133.1 GCA_937944295.1 uncultured Sphingorhabdus sp. | reverse complement strand
AACAAAATCACCAAAGGATAAAATAAAGCAGAAGACTGCACCTATAATAAGGCCAATTTTTGCTAATGGAACAACCACAGTAAATACAGTTCGCAAGCGACCACACCCTAAATTATGAGCAGCTTCGACCAGAGAACGATCTACTTGCGCCAATGAAATTGTTTGCAGGATAATCACCAGTGGCAAGGTTAGCGTTAAATAACCGACCATCGTACCAAACTTGGTATTGAGCATTGTGTAAGGTCCAAGCCCTATATATCCGATCAATGCATTTACCACACCACTTTCAGCCAAGATCACGTACCAGGAAAAAGTACGGACCAGGTAGCTTGTAAAAAACGGTATTATAAGAAGAAAGATCGCCCATCGCCGAACCGTTGGCGAAACTTTAAATGCAAGCGCGTAACTCGCAGGAAAGGCAATTAAGGTGCAAACAATGGTTGCTGTCGTGGCCATGCCTAGAGTTAAGAAATAACTATCCCAGAAATAATTTCGGCCAAACATTTTGGCCCAATTCTGCATCTCAAACGCCTCAATCATGCGGTAGTTTTTCACGATGAAAAACGACATTGCTACCATGAGTGCCAATGGACCAATAAAGAATAGAAATTGCCAAACAATAATTGGCAACCGCCAAGTCAGCTTATAAGCAGACCAGCGCGTTTTTTGTCTTTGCGGACTAGAGTGAGCAATTGTCATGAATATTTACCGTAGAAGGTCTCCCCCCTGCAATTCATGCAAGGGGAATTAGTATTTAAAACAGATGATTAAGCGTTTTTATATTCTGACCAGAAATCATTCCAATCTTCCAAAGACTGCTGCTTTGGAATATCGCGGTAATGAATACGGCCTTCCTTGATTAAAGTAATCGGATCGTTTGGCATGCCATCAATCTGGCCTGTACGTTCCGCTTCCTTCTTGTCCACCTCAATCAGCTTGGCACGACCACCTTTGGTAATCGCAAAGCCTGGATAAGCTGCCATTTGCGCAGACTTAACCTGACCTTCTGGCGTTAGCATGTGCTGGATGAATTTTTTAACTTCTTCAGTCTTGTCAGTGCCCTTGCCAATACAATAGCTTTCAGTCCACTGAATGCCACCTTCTTTTGGAACAACAGAAGCAACTGGCGCACCATCTTTTTCCAAGACACCGGTAATCCAGTCACCGATACCAACCATTGCTTGCATCTCACCGTTTTTAAGAGAGTTAAACGTGCCACCATAGTCAAAAAAGCCACCAACTTGTGGGCGAAGACTCAACGTCGTTTCTTGTACTTTAGACCATTTTGCATCGTCCAAATCCCAAAGACCTGCTCCATTACCATCCTTAAGGCTTATCATACCCAAAGTAGGCAGGTGCCAATCAAAATGACCAACTTTGCCTTTAATATCCTCTTTCCAGAAACAAGAGTAGCTTGATGCTTCTTCCGCAGTCATTGCGTTTTTGTTGTATGAAACACCGAGGTGACCACAACGCACCATCACAGAGTGAAGCTTACTATCAGCCCAGTGGCCCGGGAATTGTTTAAAGTCTTCGTGTAGCATGTCATCGAAATTATAATCCGCAGCATTGAGCTCTTGAATGTGACCTGCAGCATTAAGCTGCTGAACAAATTCACCATCTGATAGAATAATGTCGTAAGTACCTGGAGGTGACTGAGCAATAAGCGCTAACATATTGTCGCCGCCTGCATAGTATTTTGGTTTAAACTTTACATTGTTAGCAGCTTCATATTCACCAACAACATCTGGCTCACCGTGGCCAAACCAAGCAAGCATATTAATTTCGACAGTTTGCGCCCAGGTACGATTTACAAACGGCATTGAAAGTGCAGCAGCGCCCGTATAGTTCAAAACTTCACGGCGCGTTGGAGTTGGCATCTTTGTGGTTTTAGTTTTCATTATAGGTTTCCTCCCAGAAATTCCTTTCGCTATTTGTGAATAACGAATTTCAAAAAATACAATCAGACCATCACAGCATGACGGAGACCATTCGGCAATTCTATTTTCAGTAATATGAGTGTAGTGTGGAAAAGTGCATTGTTAAAATTTATGTTTTAAATATATGCATTAAATAAATTAATACCCAGAGGAATCTTGTTTTGGATGGGGGGACTGTGTGAAAAACTCATCAGTCGATTTATTTAGTGATGATATGATGTGGTTTGACAATTCCAATCCTGATTGGGGCAATCGCGAATTTTTATAAAATAAGCCAATCCTGATTGCATCCAAGGGTGGAAAGCCATCCTTTGATGTCAAGATGCGCATTCCTTCACATAATGTTGCATGCGTTAATGCACTAACGCCTATGCCTGCTAATACTGCTTCCTGCACGCCTGCTATATCAGGATTTGTAAACGCAATGCGCCAAGATACATCACGCGCTTGAAGCACTTTGGTCATCCTATTTCTATACTCGCAGCCTTCCGGATGTCCAAGCAAAGGTAAAGGAGATTTTTTGTGCGGTGATTTATCTTTCGCAGTAACCCATATAGGCTGTTCTTGCCATGCTTTCACAAGATACTGCTGTGCATCTTCTGGAATCAAGGCAACGATTAGATTGAGTTCATCACTGTGTAATTTATTAATTAAGTTTCGTGATAGGTCGCATACAATTTCTATTTCTGACTCAGAGTTTTGTGAAATAAATTCAGCAACAGATTTTTGTAAATAAGATAATGCAAAGTCTGTTGGTAAACCAATTTTGACCGTACTAACATTATCCAACCGACGGAAATGTGCGACTGCTTCATCATTCATGTGCAAGATTTGGCGGGCATAGGCTGAAAAAGTTTTTCCTGCCTCAGTTAAGCTTAAAACGCGTCCTTCCAAATTCAGTAATTTGGCACCAAGAAGCTCTTCCAGTCGGCGCATTTGCAAACTAATAGCAGGCTGTGTCCGGTTCAGCATTTCTGCCGCTCGTGTGTAACCGCCAAGATCACTAACGGTTATAAAGGTTCTAAGAAGTTCAGTTGGTAAATTTATAGCGGGCATAATAACCTTAATAATATTTATGGAACCATAATAACTATAAATTTTTCAAATCCAATTTTCAATCCTATTCTACGTCAACTTGGAGAGTATGAATGAATCGAAATGAATTTTACAAGTTTTTCAAAGCAAGAAAAACGGTAGTGCTACCAGTGATACATGTTTTGGACAATGAACAAGCTGAAACCAATACGAGGCTAGCTATCGAAGGTGGTTGCTCTGGTGTATTTCTAATCAATCATGACTTTGACATTGATGGATTTCTGCCGATTATTCGCCATGTAAGACAAAGATTTCCTGATATCTGGCTCGCTGTAAATTTTCTTGCGGTTACAGGTAAGGATGCTTTTCCAATTCTGGGCAAGCTAGCTAAGGAAGGTATTCTTGTTGATGGGTATTGGGCAGATGATGCTCGAATTGACGAATTTGCATCTTCAGTCAACCAAACCGAAGCTGATGAAATCTTGAAAATAAAACGCGAAAATGGATGGGATGGCATGTATTTTGGTGGCACTTGTTTTAAGAAGCAACGAGAAGTTCTTCCAGAGCACTATGCTACCAGTGCAGAGCTTGCGACCCAATTTATGGATGTTGTGACGACCTCTGGTATTGCTACTGGGCACGCAGCGGATCTTGGAAAAATTGAAACGTTTAGAAAAGCATGCGGTGATGCGCCGATTGCTGTTGCGTCTGGCATTACACCGCAAAATGTTTGCCAATATATAGGCTTAGTGGATTGCTTAATGGTAGCAACAGGCATCAACATTCAAGATGATTTTTATAACATCGACCCAACACGACTGAATAATCTTATGGATAATTTAAAGGAGATATAAAGATGTCAAATGACAAAGGCCCAAGAGACGACCGTTGGTACTTTCCGTTAATGGCACCCAACACAAAAGGCGACAAATTTGCATGGCTGGACCCAACTTCAATTTATATCAACGGCAAAGCATTTCATGATTTACTTGATGATCTCTGTTCAGAACTGGATGCAGATACAATTGACGTCGTTGCAGGGCTTGATGCCATGGGCTTTGTTCTGGGGGCAGGAATTGCAACACGTCTTGGCAAAGGCTTCCTTCCTATCCGCAAAGCAGGAAAGCTATGTGTTGATACAGACAGTGCAAGTTACACAAATTATTCTGGCCGTACCCAAGACATGGAAATGCGCATACCTGCTTTTGCACCAAAGACACGTGTCCTGCTTGTTGATCAGTGGATTGAGACAGGTGGTTCAATGCATGGCGCTATTCAGCTTGTTGAACAACAAAATGGCACTGTAGCCGGTATGGTGGCAGTTGTTATGGAAGACAATGATAATACTAAGTCTTACCGCGAGAAGTACCATTGTGTGACAGCTATTCAACCAGGAACAGAATGGCAAAAACAAG
>CALDZL010000132.1 GCA_937944295.1 uncultured Sphingorhabdus sp. | reverse complement strand
AAGTTGTTTGCCAACAAATATAATCATATCAACGGCACCCACAAACTTCTGGAATCAAGCAAAAAGACATATGAGAGATTTTAATGGTATCCTAAAAGGAATTTTCATTTATTCCTTAAGGAATGCGAATGGAGGTTCAATTATGGACCGCCAGATCAACTCTTGAAAACTCTCAAAATATGGCTCAAACTATTCCAACAATAATCAATCTCATAGGCCAGCTCCAAAAACAATCGTCCGAAAAAGATAAACTAGAAAGACAATCTAATAAAATAAAGAAAGAACAAGAAAAACGATTAAAAGCTATAGAATTAGCTACTAAGAAGAATAATATGAAACCTCAAAATATTAGAGATAACCTATTAGCTAGACAGCCACAATACGATGTATTTATATCTCATGCATCTGAAGATAAAGATAACTTCGTAAGAGAGTTTGCTGACCTTGCTATAAAAAATAATATTAATGTTTGGTATGATGATTTAACCTTACAGTAAGGTAATAGTCTTCGAGAGAGTATAGATAAAGGTCTAGCAAACTCATATTTTGGGTTTGTCATACTATCACAAAAAAAATTTCCAAAAATCTTGGACCAACTATGAACTTGATGGTTTAATTAGTAGAGAAATGGTTGGAAAAAATTGTGTTTTACCTATTTGGCATAATATAAGTAAAGACGAAGTCACACAACACAGTCCTTCATTAGTGGGTCGTTTAGCATTAAATACCTCCACACATTCAAAACAAGAAATTATTGATCAATTAAAAAAAATGCCAATAGAAATAAAATCATCATCGACCTAACCCACAGCATCCCGCACAATGGCGATACCTGCCTCGCGCTGCGCTTTTAATTCAGCTTTCAGTTTCGCTGGATCGCGCGCCAATACAAAACCAAAACTTACCCCGCCTTCCTTGCCAATGGTCGCATGGTGTAATTTATGCGCTTGGACAAGGCGTTTCAAATATCCGCGTTTAGGGATATAGCGAAACAATCGGCCATGCACCAAACCATCATGCACGATGGTATAGATTGCCCCGTAAAGTGTCACGCCCAGTCCCGCCCACCAGAGCGGCTCTAACCCATTGCTACCAATGATAAACAAGATAATGCCCAATACGGCGCCGAACAATCCATAAAGATCATTTTTTTCTAATAGATTGTCATGCTCTTCATGATGGGTGCGGTGCCATGCCCAACCAAATCCGTGCATGATATATTTATGCACGGCCCATGCGATATATTCCATCGCAATCGCACTGCCCAGCACAATGGCTATGATAACCCCAATGTTCATTGTGATCGCGCTCTGTATCGCGGCAAAACCCACCACGGAACATGCGGGTGCACATGATGTTCATGATGATAGCCAAAATGAAAACAGCTTAGCAAAGATGTCCAATAGCCATAATCATTGCTGCGCGCATTATGATGATCGATAAAGCCATCATTGCTATAATGATGCGGCAAATAGGTCCCAAATCCAAAGAGCTGCACCGATGATGCTATCGCGGGAATGCCATAAAATAGCACAATATTGGCATAGGGTGCATCAAAGATCAGCATATAGATGGCCACTACCGCCAGCACATAAAGCACTGACCAGAACCCAAAATAGGTGCTGAAAAATTTTGCATACCATGGCCAAAAACCGCGCGGATTTTCTGCATTAAAATCAGGGTCTTTATCGCTGCCGCTATATTTATGATGGTCCCAATGGGCAGCGCGCATTTTGCGCCAGCCAAAGCCAGCATAAAGCGCCAAAATCACAGCGCCAATCGCATCATTAAGCTCTGGGTAGCCGGGAATGAGCGAACCATGCATGGCATCATGCGCGGCGATGAACAAACCGACAGAAAGCCAGCATAAAACCGCCATGATAATCGGGATGAACAATATATTTGATAGGCTGATTTCAAAGAAAAATACCGCGTAAATATGCAGCGCAATCCAAGATGCCCACAATGCCGCAAGCAAGGATAGACCAATGCTTTTTTGCCATTTTATTTTGGAATCAGCTGGTTGCGCCTTATTCATAACAACTTAATAGCGCGATATTATGGTAATTACCAATAAAAGTAGCAGTGGAACTTGCATATTATAATGATAGGATTAAAGCCTATTTCATAAGGAAATATCAAATATGCCAAAGACATTATATCAAAAAATATGGGATGCGCACATTGTAGAAAGCAATGGTGATACGGCGCTCCTCTATATTGACCGGCATTTGGTGCATGAAGTTACCAGCCCGCAGGCTTTTGAAGGGTTGCGCGACGCAGGGCGAACAGTGCGTAGACCAGATTTAACGCTGGCCGTGCCCGACCATAATTTGCCTACCACAGCGCGTATGGACCCCAGCGGCACTATCATCCCAATCGCTGATCCGCAAAGCGCGGCGCAATTGGCGGCGCTAGAGAAAAATACTGCTGAATTTGGCGTGCCCTATATTGGCGCAACCGACCGCAACCAAGGTATTGTCCATGTCATTGGACCAGAGCAAGGCTTTACCCTGCCCGGCACAACGATAGTTTGCGGTGATAGCCATACCGCAGCCCATGGCGCTTTGGGCGCGCTCGCATTTGGCATAGGCACCAGCGAGGTCGAACATGTCATGGCCACGCAAACCTTATTATTATCGCAGAGCAAATCGATGGAAGTGCGCGTTGATGGCGCATTGAACGCGGGCGTATCACCCAAAGATTTAATTTTGCACATCATCGGTGTGATTGGCACAGCGGGCGGCACGGGCCATGTCATCGAATATCGCGGCAAAGTGTTTGAAGAGATGAGCATCGAAGGCCGTTTAACCGTGTCCAACATGTCTATCGAAGGCGGCGCGCGCGCAGGATTAATCGCCCCCGATGACAAGACCTTTGCCTATTTAAAAGACCGCCCGATGGCTCCAAAAGGCGAACAATGGGATGCGGCGGTTCAATATTGGAAAACATTACGCACCGATGCTGGTGCAAAATTCGATAAGAGCGTGATCATCAACGCCGCCGATGTCGCGCCATCGGTTACATGGGGGACGAGCCCCGAGGATGTTGTGCCGATTACGGGCCGTGTGCCAGACCCGATGAGCTTTGCCGATCCATCGAAACAGGCGGCGGCACAAAAGTCGCTCGATTATATGGGGCTTAGCGCGGGCACAAAACTGCAAGACGTAGAGATTGAGAATATCTTTATCGGCAGTTGCACCAACAGCCGTATCGAGGATTTACGCGCGGCTGCATCTATTCTCAAAGGCCGCAAAAAGGCTGACGGCGTGAAATGGGCCATCGTTGTACCGGGCAGCGGTCTGGTCAAAGAACAAGCCGAGGCGGAAGGCCTAGATACAATATTCACCCAAGCAGGCTTTGAATGGCGCGAACCTGGATGCAGCGCCTGTTTGGGTATGAACCCCGACAAAGTCCCCGCTGGTGAGCGCTGTGCTTCGACCAGCAATCGTAATTTTGTCGGGCGCCAAGGCCCCGGATCGCGTACGCATCTTGTCTCCCCCGCTATGGCCGCCGCCGCCGCCGTGACAGGGAAATTAACGGATATAAGGGACTATAAGTGAAATGCTGAAATATCCATCGTCATAAATTTGTTGCATTTTGCCGCTAAGGCCGCTTTACATTAAAGCCTCTCCATAGCGCATAAGAAGAATGACCATGACCGATAAAAATGACAAAAAATGGAAAACCAGCACCAAAGTCGGTGCCGCAGCCATTGGCTCTGCTGCGATAGCCGCAGCGCTTCTCTATGCGAGCAAGCGCAAAAAAGATAAAGCAGCCCCAAAGCCCTCTAAAGATACCCCAGAAACCGATTAAAGCCCGCAACTGACTAAGGATTACCATATGGAAGCGATTAGCAGCGTATCCGGCCGCGCCTATCCTTTTGGCCGCAAAAATATCGATACCGATATTATTATTCCCGCCAAATGGTTAAAAACCATAAGCCGCAGCGGCCTTGGCGAGGGTGCGTTTGAAACGATCCGCGCCGAAGAAGGCAATATATTTGACGATCCCGAATATGCAGGCAGCCCGATTTTAATCGCAGGCGATAATTTTGGATGTGGGTCAAGCCGCGAACATGCCGCTTGGGCCATGGCCGATATGGGCATTAAAGCGGTTATAGCGCCCAGCTTTTCGGATATATTTTCGAGCAATGCATTCAAAAACGCTCTGCTCACCATCGCCTTGCCGCAAGAGGCAATTGATCGTCTGATAGAGGTTGCGCAAAGCGATCCCATTCATATCAATTTGGAAAACCAAATCGTAACAACGGATTTTCAAGATCGTTTTCCTTTTGAGATCGACCCCTTTCGTAAAAATTGCTTGCTCAATGGGCTTGATGAAATAGGTCTTACAATGCAGCGTGATGATGCTATCACGGACCATGAAGCAAGCTTGCAGCAACAACACCCTTGGTTGGTGCCAGCCCAATAACATCTTGGCTGAGAGATATTTTGGTCAAAATCATATAAGTGAGAGAAATTATGCGCGCATTATTATCCAACAAAGTTGGCGGTCCTGAAACATTAGAAATGGGCGAACTGCCTGAACCAAAAGCCGCAGCAGGCCATATTGTCGTTTCGGTGAAGGCTTGTTCTATCAATTATCCTGATACTTTGATTATCAAAGATATGTATCAATTCAAACCGCCGCGTCCTTTTGCCCCTGGCGGTGAAGTGGCTGGCGTCATTGAACAAATTGGCGATGGAATAGAGGGTTTTGCGGTGGGCGACCGCGTTATTGCGCTTACGGGCCATAATGGTCTAGCCGAAAAAGTCATGGTGATGGGTTTCAACTGTTTCAAAATCCCTGATAGCATGAGCTTTGAAGATGCATCGGCGATTTTGATGACCTATGGCACCTCGGTCCATGCGCTCAAAGATCGCGGGCATATGAAAGAAGGCGATAGCGTGCTTGTACTCGGCGGGGCGGGCGGCATTGGCATATCGGCGATAGAGTTAGTGAAAGCTTATGGTGGCCGCGCAATTGCAGGCGTATCAAGCGAAGCCAAAGCGCAAGTCGCGCGCGATGCTGGCGCGGATGATGTCATAATCTACCCCTATCAGCCGCTTGATAAAGACGCATCCAAAGCATTAGCAGGCGCATTTAAAAAAGCCGCTGGCGGTGATGGCTATAATATTATTTATGATACGGTGGGCGGCGATTATAGCGAACCTGCTGTGCGCTCCATTGGTTGGGAAGGCAGGTTTCTGGTCGTTGGTTTTCCTGCGGGCATTGCCAAATTACCGCTCAACCTCACACTGCTGAAAAGCTGCGATGTATGCGGCGTATTTTGGGGAGCCTTTGCCGCGCGCGATCCCAAGCGTAACCACGCTAATATAGCACAATTGTTCGATTTTTATGATCGCGGCCTCATTAAACCGCGCATATCAGAGGTGTTTGAATTTGCCGATGCACCAGAGGCTATTGCGCGCCTCGGTAATCGCGAGGCGGTAGGCAAATTGGTCGTAAAAATCTAAAAACAAACATTCTTTTCAAAATTTGAGCATGCAGTGCTTGTGTTACGCACAAAAAGCATTAAATTTAACAAAGAACATCCAATAACGGATGCTAAGAAATTGAGGGTAAATATGGCTGGATTTGAAGATCGCGAACGTGCTTTTGAAAATAAATTTGCGCATGATGAAGATTTAAAATTTCGCGTGACAGCACGCCGTAATAAATTACTCGGCCTATGGGCTGCTGAGAAAATGAAGCTCACCAGCGAAGAGAGCGAGGCCTATGGCAAGGCGGTCGTGCAGGCCGATTTTGAAGAAGCGGGTGATGAAGATGTATTGCGCAAGGTGCTGGGTGATTTGACCAGTGCTGGCATCGATACAGGTGACGATGCTGTGCGCAAAGCTATGGATGATTTGATGGTCGAAGCCCGCCGTCAATTTATTGAAGAGGCTTAAACGCTATGCCGATGCAAGCCGACGAGATTGAGAGCATGATCAAGGCCGCTATCCCCGATGCACAGGTTGAGATCACCGATCTTGCTGGTGATGGTGACCATTATGCCGCCAAAGTGATAAGTGAAAGCTTTCGCGGCAAACCACGCATCAAACAACATAAATGCGTATATGATGCACTAGGCGGTAAAATGGGCGGAGTATTGCATGCCTTACAATTAACAACAGCTACCCCCGAATAAAACGGCGCTCTTGAGCGCTAAAGGAGTATAATATGAGTAACGAAATATCTGCAAAAATTGATATATTGGTACAAACCAATGATGTGGTTTTATTCATGAAAGGCACGCCGCTTTTCCCGCAATGTGGTTTTTCCAGCAAAGCCGTTGCCATCTTGGACCATTATAAGCTCAAATATGAAACAGTGGATGTTCTACAAGACATGGAAATACGCCAAGGCATAAAAGAATATAGCGAATGGCCTACCATCCCACAGCTTTATGTTAAGGGTGAGTTTTTTGGCGGTAGCGATATTATGATGGAAATGCATGACGCTGGCGAAATGGCCAGTCTTGCCAAAGACCATGGATTAGAATTGGCAGCCGAATAAATATACAATCAAAATGTGCGTGTTACCGACACCTCAAAACGATTACTAGAAAAGTTAAATATTGGGATATTGCTATCGCTCTCTATACGACGGAAAAGGAATCGCGGTGAAAGGCCTTTATAGCTCAGTCTTCTGAGTATCACACCAAGCTCGCCTGAGTAAAAATTAGTATTACGCACATTTGGGAATGGTGCAAAATTAACATCACCTTGTGTATTAAAATAACTACCTCTGCTAAAAACCGTGATGCCGCCTAAATCTTTGCCCAATATAATCTCACCACCAGCAGAGCGCGTATCATTAATCTCTGAATTGGTTTCATTATCACTAATATTTCCGTTTATACGAAAAGATAATGTTGATGATAATGAACGTTCATATGACAAGCCCAGTCGCAATACTCTGCCAGATAAGTCCGTACGTACACGATAATCAAAATAATTTACCCCTGCCATAAGCTGGAGTTGTGATTTTTTATCAACTCTAAAGCGCGTGTTTGCAGCAAGGCTATAAAAATCAAATACTTTATTTTGGCCGATATAACGTTGCCCAATGGTTATAGGCAGGGATATACTCCTATTTTTCTCAAATATTTCGACGCCAATCCCTGCACTAATTGTAAAATCATTAAACGCACTGCGCCTGTAAAAATCGCCATTGCCACCAGCTCGCACGTTTAACCGAGCATTTTTACCAATATTTTTACGATATAGTCCGCTAACCGCTGCAGTTAAGCCGACACCACTGGTAGCCAATGCTTCTTCATCCAGTTGAAACGGCAAGCCAAATATATCGATTTGAGCATTTTGTGTTGCGCGATTTATATTACTATCAGGAGCTACACCAACGCTGAAACTTCCGATGAATTTTTTATTGCTTCTAATTCCAGAAGTTGCGCGACCCAGAGCTTTTTGTACATCGTCAGATAGACCTGAAACAGCGGATGCTCTTTGTAATTGGCGCGTTGCTCCTTTTTCGTCACCTAACTTCAAGAGAATATTGGCAAGTTCGACGCGCGCACCAGCCGCATCAGGTTTTTCATCCAATAATTTTTGAAACATGAGGGCAGAATCGCGCAGATCTCCTTTCTGCAACAGAATACGCGCTATCCTTGCACGTGCTTCCGCCCGAAACTCAGGATTAGGATTATTCTCTATGGCCGATAATAATCTAATTGCCTCATCTAAGGCCCCATTAACCGCCAATTGATGCGCCACATTAAACAGCTGTTCAGTCGTCAATTCTAATCGGTTAGGTACAGCGGTCTTATTGACCTTTTGTTCAGGGACAACAGTTACTAAGTTATCATTTTTCTCAACAGTCTCACTAGCTTCTACTTCAGAGGCTGGTAAATCAATACCTGCACTCTGAATTGTAGAAAACAAAAATGGCACATAGAGAGGGAGAGATATTGACATAAATTATCTGGTCAAAACCCAAATTGATCTCCTGCAATAACTATCTAGTCTTGAACACCTACGGCTACCCCCCCGCCAACGCCTATAGCTGCTCCAGAGGCATCCACTTCATCAAGTCTAAAGCTGAATCCAAATTCTTCGGCATTAGGGCCGAAAAATGAGCCATCAAAAGAACCTGTTAAAAGACTATTACTGCTATTCACGAGATCCCCAATTAAACCAGCTATGTCTGAACCCACAAATTCGACAATATCACCAGAACCCGTAAAGGTTCCTAAATCTATTGTATTTGTATTATCAATGCGTTCAACCCCAGATAGAGTGAGAGATGTACTTATAGTGTTAGCAGCAAAGTCAGCAGACAAGGATGAAGTTCCCGTTAAATCAAACCGATTTGCACCTGTTGAGAAAACACCTTCAGCGACACCGCTATAAGTAGCTGTTCCTGTCGTTGGACGCGAAGCGAAAAGAGTAGGAACACCAAAAACAAAATAGGCGATATCTTCATCAGGGCGTCCAGCAGTTGTAGGGACACTCTCTGTTCTGACACCGAAACTAGAATATGTCAGATCAATTACAGGATTTCCAGCCGCTGGATTTAATAATCTTAGCGATTGTGTATTACCAGAACTATCAACAAAAGAGTAATTTATGAAGTTAGCTGAAGAAGATACTAGCTCTGGATCCCCAAAATTGGCGTTTGGAAAAACACCTGGGAAGCCTGTAATCGTATAGACATTTGTTGATGGATCAAACCCTATGTCTAGCGTGAAAGCACCGCCTACGGCACCACCCAGACCTGATTGCCTCACAACATCAATACTACCTCCTAGGCTGGCTGTAGACGTAGCAGATTGAACCGTAGATCCTCTCGCTAATTCTTCGGCCAACGTACTTACAGGTGTTGTTGGAGGAAGGGGCGGCGGGAGATTCGCTGGTGGCTGCGCAGTTGGCGGTGGAGGCGGCGGCGGCGGTGGAGGCGGCGGCGGTGGAGGCGGCGGCGGTGGAGGCGGCGGCGGCGGCGGCGGTGGAGGCG
>CALDZL010000131.1 GCA_937944295.1 uncultured Sphingorhabdus sp. | reverse complement strand
GATCGTTCTCTGGTCGAAGCTGCTCATAATTTAGGGTGTGGTCGCTTGCGAACTGTATTTACTGTGGTTGTTCCATTAGCAAAAATTGGCCTTATTATAGGTGCAGTCTTCTGCTTTATTTTATCCTTTGGTGATTTTGTTGCTCCTTATTATCTGGGCGGTTCAAAACCCCCTACACTTCCTATTTTGATTATCGACCAGACAAAATCTGGACAACAATGGCCTCGCGCTGCTGTCGTTGCCATAACCATGATGGCCACACTTTTCACAATAGCTTTTGCAGCAATTTACGCAGCTTATGCCAAGAGAGGTAGAGGTTGATGGATAAGACACTTAAATGGTCTTTATGGGTTTATCTTGGGCTGGTATTCATTTTCGTTTTTGCCCCGATTGCAGCAAGCGTTGCCTTTTCTTTTAATTCACAACGCTTTCCGACCATCCCATTGGGAGAGTTTTCACTGCAATGGTATGCAGCTATTTTATCTGATCCTGAAGTCTGGGAAGCGGCTGTTACGAGTTTGATTGTGTCCATCTGTTCAGCGATATTGGCGACGATTATTGGCTTTTGTACGGCTTACACGGACTTTAGATACAACTTCCGATTTAAAGGTGCCTATTTGGCGCTTGCACTTTTACCACCAACCATACCTCTCATCATTATGGCGCTTGCCATGCTTGCGTGGTTGTCCCGCATTGGCGCTTCGGGTCAGGTGTGGTCAATCATCATTGCGCATACAGTTTTGACTGCCCCGTTTGCCATGGCAATTATTCGACTTCGCCTATCGCAAATGGACGAAAGCCTTGAAGCTGCTGCTTGGAACTTGGGGGCTGATGAATGGGGCGCGATGCGCCACGTGATTTTCCCTTTTGCAAAACCCGCCATCGTTTCAGCACTTTGTTTAACGGCAGCAGTTTCGTTCGATGAATTTGCTGTGGCCTGGTTTGTATCCGGGTTGAATAAAACAATTCCTGTGATGATATTGGAGATCGTTCAAGGTAATATTGATCCACGTGTAAATGCGATTGGCAGCTTTGTATTCTTGA
The DNA here is from genome assembly GCA_937944295.1 of uncultured Sphingorhabdus sp. GTDB lineage: Bacteria > Pseudomonadota > Alphaproteobacteria > Sphingomonadales > Sphingomonadaceae > Sphingorhabdus_B. The sequence continues at coordinate 3,635 of CALDZL010000131.1, read as the reverse complement.
CCTCTATGACCTTAGTAATTCTTGCACAGGTCTTCTTCATGGCAAAATCAAATCAAGAAAGTAAAGCGGTATGAGCAAGCCACTTGTTGAATTTGACAATGTAATTAAACGCTTTGGTGATTTTACGGCTGTTAGTGATGTAAACTTTGAAATCAATCGAGGTGAATTTATTGCAATCATGGGACCCTCTGGTTGCGGAAAGACTACAAGCTTGAGAATGCTGGCAGGTCTTGAACAGCCTGATGAAGGTGAAATCCGCATAAATGGGCAACGTGTTAATGAACTAAAGCCCAATGAACGGGATACGCCGCTTGTTTGGCAATCGCTTGCACTCTTCCCATTTCTAAATGTTCGCCAGAATGTTGAATTTGGTTTAAAGATGCGTGGCATGGATACAAACGCACGTCGCATCAAAGCTGAAGAGTGGCTGGGCAAAATGGAAATTGCTGAATTTGCCGACCGTGATATTTCTCAACTTTCAGGTGGCCAACGTCAACGCGTAGCCCTTGCGCGCGCACTTGTAACCGAACCTGAACTTCTTTTGCTTGATGAACCCTTGTCAGCGCTTGATGCGCATTTGGTTATTCGTATGCAGCAAGTGCTTACACGTCTTCAACGTGAGCTTGGTATTACTTTTGTCTATGTTACGCACTCACAGTCAGAGGCTTTTGCTATGGCTGATCGGGTTATTATTATGGGGCATGGTGAAGTTGCGCAGATGGGCGAATCCAAAGAAATATACAGAAACCCAAAAACCAAGTTTGTTGCTGAGTTTGTTGGGCGCAATAATATTATTTCGGGTACTGTAACCAAGATAAACAAAGAAATTATTTATATGGATGCGCCCGCTGGTGAGTTTCAAGTTAAGCCTAAAAAAGGAATTTATTTTAAGAAAGGGGATGCGATCAGTTTTTCTGTTTCCGCAGACTTTGTAAACTTACATTCAAAAAGACCAACAGGCCCAACCGCCAGAGAAAATATTGTAAAAGCAACGTTGATCTCAGAAGAATTTATTGGTTCGGTTGTCACTCTATTTTTAGAAACAGAAGACGGGACAGAGTTTAAAACACAGGTTCAGGAACGCGAATTAAACAAGATTGACCTTAAATCAAGTCAACAACTATACTTAAGCTGGGCAACAAGGCGTACGCATATATTAGAAGGCTAGTTAATGATACAAAACCCAATTCCATGGCCAAATTGCGCCAAGTGTGCTTGTGCAATTACTTTTGATATGGATGCGGATAGTCTCATTCACATTGCCAAACCAAAAGATAGTTATGACCGTCTTTATCCAATCACGATGGGCAAATATGGGCCGACGGTTGCTGTGCCGCGCATTCTCGAGACTTATCGCAAATTTGGCCTGAAGCAATCGTTTTTCATTCCTGGTTGGTGCATCGAGCAATATGCTGGCACGGTTGATAGAATTCTAAAAGACGGTCATGAAATTGGACATCATGGCTGGATACATGAAGACCCAATTTCAACTGCTGGTAATCAACGTGAGTGGATAGAAAAAGCATTAACGTCTTATTCAAAGATTGTGGGTGGCAAACCTCGTGGTTATCGCGCACCAGTTTATAACGTTACCCAAGAAGTCATCGATTTGCTGATAGAGCACGACTTTAAGTATGACTCATCACTCATGGCGGATGATATTCCTTACCGTATGCAGACCACTGCTGGTGAGCTTTACGAAATGCCTGTGCATTGGGGAACGGACGACTGGCCGCCTTTTGCGCATTATGACGAAATAGGCTACATGATGCCGGTGCGTGGGCCTTCTGCTGGCTTACAAGGTTTTTGGGAAGAGTTTGATGCTCAATATGAAGCGGGTGGATTTTTCATGTTGATCGTGCATCCGTTTTTGACAGGACGTTTGGCGCGTTGGCGGTTGGTTGAGCAATGGCTTGAAAAAACGCTCGAAACAAAAGACGTCTGGTTTGCTCCGCTAGAAGAAATTCAGGCCCATGTTGAAGCGCTCACTAAATCTGGTAAATATACTCCAAGAACAGATCAATTGCCGTATTATACGCAGCCGCAAAAATGAGCCTTTACAATGAGCATGACTGAGACAGATAAAAGATTCCTACGAATTGCTTATGAAGAGGCTTTGGCTGGATATAATGAAGGTGGTTGTCCCATTGGCTCAGTTCTTGTTGAGGGCGATAGATTAATTGCCCAAGGGCGTAATCAACGGGTGCAACAAGGAGATCCGATTGCTCATGGCGAGATGGATTGCCTACGAAAAGCGGGACGTCAGAAAAGTTATAAATCCATGACTTTATATACCTCACTTAGCCCATGTATGATGTGCTCAGGTACGATGATACAATTTGGTATCAAACGTGTTGTGATTGGGGAGAACACAACATTCGGTGGTAATGAAGATTTACTGCGTGAGCGAGGTCTTGAAGTTATTATTGCAGATGATGCAGACTGTATTGCGCTTATGACGAAATTTATAAAAGAAAAGCCAGAACTCTGGAACGAGGATATTGCAGAAGAATGACCCTTCATCCAAACGTAACATTAGTTGATCATCCACTTGTGCAACACAAGCTCACCTTGATGCGTGAGAAAGAAACTTCATCTGCAGTTTTTCGCCAGTTGTTAAGAGAGATTTCTACACTTCTGACTTATGAAGTGTTGCGCGATATTCCTTTGACGACGAAGACGATTGAAACGCCACTGGAAGAAATGCAAGCGCCTGTTTTGGCTGGTAAGAAACTGGCCTTTATTTCAATCCTGCGTGCGGGCAATGGTCTGTTGGAAGGCATGCTTGATTTGGTTCCTTCCGCGCGCGTAGGACACGTTGGTCTATACCGCGATCATGACACGCTTCAACCCGTTGAGTATTATTATAAAGTACCGCGTAACATTGAAGACAGATTGGTGATTGCGGTTGATCCTATGTTGGCAACTTCAAATTCAGCTTCTGCAGCGCTTACGCGGTTAAAAGAAGGTGGCGCAAAGAATATAAAGTTTGTGTGTCTGCTAGCTGCTCCAGAAGGTATTAATGCATTAACAACAACGCACCCTGACATCCCGATCTTTACAGCAGCCATTGACAGCCATTTAAATGAGAAAGGTTATATCCTTCCTGGCTTAGGTGATGCTGGTGATCGGATGTATGGGACTAAATAAATTAAAAATAATTATAATATTCATCACTGCGGCAAGCCACCGCCTGCAGCAGAGCCCAAAACCAGTGCGCGTAAATTATGTTTCACTCTACGCGCTCCGGTTAATTAATCTTTTTTAAAATAGAATTGGTTCTTGGTCATCCGCAGGCATATAGCGGCTGATTTCCATTCCACAACTTACTTCGATAATTTTAGGTGCATTCCATTTCATAATTATTTCCTCCATAAGCATGATACTCTCATGTTATTATTCCAACGAACCATAAGCAAGCCTTATTAAAACAACTAACTGTGTACCTTCGTACAGGTTCCTCTACTATGTCATTTTGTTTTATTGCGACTTAACTCGCTTCTTCTACTGCTCTTTTTGCCATTACTTTTACCAGGTTTGCTCGGTAGTTATTGTCTCCGTGAAGGTCTGACAGGAGGTCGTTGGCGTTTACATTGCAGCCTGCAATCGCTTGCGCGCTCCAGTCGCTTTTGAGC
>CALDZL010000130.1 GCA_937944295.1 uncultured Sphingorhabdus sp. | reverse complement strand
TCCATGCTCTTTCACCATCGCGATGGCGCGATCAATAGCGCTTTTATGACCAGAGATCACCACCTGCCCTGGATCATTATCATTAGCAACGGTACAAATATCGCCTTGTGCGGCTGCTTCTGCGAGATTTTGCGCTTTTTCAATGTCAGCACCCAATAATGCAGCCATTGCGCCTTGCCCAACAGGAACCGCCGCCTGCATAGCTTGCCCACGTAATTTGAGCAATTTGGCTGTCGTGCTCAAATCAAATGTTCCAGCTGCACATAGAGCGCTATATTCACCCAAACTATGTCCCGCAGCAAAATTACATATATCGGTAATTTTCACATTAGCTTCAACTTCCATCACGCGCAAAGTTGCCATAGCATTGGCCATAATCGCAGGTTGTGCATTCTCGGTGAGGGTTAATTCATCTTCGGGACCATCGCACATTAACCGAAAGAGGCTTTGCCCCAATGCCTCGTCCACTTCTTCAAAAACGGCACGAGCAGCCGCGCTACAATCGGCAATTTCTCTGCCCATACCAACTTTTTGACTGCCTTGTCCTGGGAATAAAAATGCGCGCATTGATATGACCTTTCCTTATTATAAAGCGTGATATAATGATCTCTGCTAAATTTGAATGATAAATTATGGTAATGCGCGATATGACGGTCTGCGAAAAACTGCAAGTTTAACATTGCAATATTAAGCCAAATCAGTCATAGGCGCGCTTCCAGTGAAATATTGCTTATTATCTGGAGTGAAGAAAGCCGGAGGGGCGTATGCACAGTGCTGCGTCAGCGATCGGTAACAGTAAAGGAAAGCCCATGCCGTTTTATGAGCATGTATTTTTGGCGCGCCAAGACCTGTCACAGGCCCAAGTGGATGCGCTGGCAGAGAGTGCCACAAAAATTGTTGAAGATAATCAAGGTAAAGTTGTAAAAACTGAGACTTGGGGACTTCGTACATTAGCCTATAAAATTCAAAAAAATCGTAAAGCCCATTATGTAATGCTTGAACTAGACGCTCCAGGCACAGTTATTGCCGAATTAGAGCGCCAAGCTCGTATGAATGAAGATGTTCTGCGTTTTCTTACTATTCGTGTTGACGAAGTCGAACAAGGCCCAAGCGTTATGATGCGCAAAAATGAACGCTCCAGCCGTGGCCGTGATGGTGGTTCACGCGGTAATGACAATTATGGAAAGGATGATTAATTATGGCACGCCCATTTTTCCGTCGTCGCAAATCTTGCCCATTCACTGGCAAAGGCGCCCCCAAAATTGATTATAAAGATACTCGATTATTGCAAGGTTATATCTCGGAGCGTGGTAAGATTGTGCCATCGCGTATTACCGCCGTATCAGCCAAAAAACAGCGTGAACTAGGACAAGCGATTAAACGCGCTCGTCATCTTGGTTTGCTGCCCTACATTGTGAAATAAGGAACGCTCTCATGGATATTATTTTATTGGAACGCGTTGAAAAACTTGGTAGCATTGGCGATGTTGTAACCGTAAAAGATGGTTATGCGCGCAATTACTTGCTTCCTAACAAAAAAGCGCTTCGTTCAAACGCAGCAAATCGTAAAGTTTTCGAAGCCAATCGCGCCAAAATCGAGACCGACAATGCAGAACGCAAAGTTGAAGCTGAAAAAGCGTCAACTGGTATCGAAGGTACACAGATTATTCTGATTCGTGCTGCCTCAAACAGCGGTCAGCTCTATGGTTCGGTTTCCGTTCGCGATATTGTCGAAGAATTGAACAAAACCGGTGCTAATGTTACAAAATCAATGATTGTTTTGGAACGTCCGATTAAAGCATTGGGTCTTGCTGATGTACGTGTTGTTCTTCACCCAGAAGTAACCGTCAATATTCAAGTGAATGTTGCGCGCAGCGAAGACGAGGCCGAAATGCAAAAAGATGGCGTAGATGTCATCACGCAAATGTTCGAAGAAGAGCAGGCCGAAATAGCCTTTGAGAGTATGGCAGCCGAAGAAGAAGCGGCAAGCGCACGTAAAGAAGCCGAAGGTCGTGCTGAAGGTGAAGCACCTGCTAAAACAACTGACGAAGAAGAATTAGAAGCTTAATTTACATATCTCAATGATATGAAAAAGCCGCCCTATGAGGCGGCTTTTTTATGGTAATAGCCTTATTCCAATTATTTATCTTGTCCCTTCCCTTATCCGTGAACCTGTTCTTAGACAGGCTCAGGACGGACGGCGGCGGGTTAACCACGCTTTTGTCATGCTGAATTTAGTTCAGCATAACCCACGATAATAAGACCCCACATCAATATTAGGCATTAATGCAACATGTTATCCTGAAACAAGTTCAGGATGACGATAGGTGGGTTTAGGATGATGGGTTAGGTCAGGATGACACACCAAGGGCGTCATGCTGAATTTAGTTCAGCATCTCATATCACAACAGCGCAACATGTTATCCTGAAACAGGTTCAGGATGACGTTTGGAGTGTAGGGTTACGTTTGGAGTATAGAATGATGTTTGAGGTATAGTATAGCGGTGGGTTTATGTTAGACAATATATAGCACCAAATTGAGCAGTCTCAATTAATAACCCATAAGGCTCATAACCTCTTTGCGGCTGCGCTGGTCATCCAAGAAACATCCTATAAGCTTGCTTGTCACCATACCCACGCCTGGCGTGCGAACGCCGCGTCCTGTCATACAGCCATGCTGTGCATCAATCACCACAGCGACACCATGCGGTTTCAAATTATCCCAAATACATTTCGCCACTTGCGCTGTTAACCGCTCTTGAATCTGCAAACGGCGCGCATAGCCATGCAGCACACGCGCCAATTTCGATATGCCAACGACCTGAGTGGTCGGCATGTAAGCAATAGAGGCCTTACCCGTAATCGGCGCCATATGATGTTCGCAATGCGATTGAAAGGGTATATCTTTTAACAGTACCAATTCATCATATCCGCCAACCTCTTCAAAAGTTCGGGATAAATGCACCGCAGGGTCTTCACCATAGCCTTGGCAATATTCCTTCCATGCGCGGCCCACCCGCGCTGGTGTATCTTGTAATCCCTCTCGATCGGGGTCCTCACCCGACCATTTCAGTAAAGTACGAATAGCATCTTGCACATCATCTGGAACGTCTATTTTTTTCAATTCATTGTCGGACATAAAATTCTTTCATATTAATCGGATAGTTAGATAATATTATCCAATATTTTGTCCTGTTTTAGCCCAATCCGCCATGAAACCTTCAATGCCTTTTTCGGTCAGAATATGTTTGAATAACCCTTTGATAACAGACGGAGGCATGGTCGCAACATCAGCACCAATTTTAGCCGATTGCAGGACATGAACGGGGTTACGAATAGAGGCCACAAGGATTTCCGTTTCAAACGCATAATTATCATAAATGGTACGAATATCGTCAATCAAATCCATACCATCAAAACCATTATCATCATGACGGCCTACAAATGGTGACACAAATGTTGCTCCTGCTTTAGCCGCAAGCAAGGCTTGATTGGCCGAAAAACAGAGTGTTACATTGACCATCGTGCCATCATTGGTGAGCGCTTTGCATGTTTTCAAACCGTCAATCGTTAACGGCACCTTAATCGCTACATTATCGGCAATTTTACGTAATATTTCAGCTTCTTTCATCATGGTTTCATGATCAAGCGCAACCACTTCAGCCGATACTGGACCATCAACCATATCGCAAATCTCTCTGGTAACTTCCAGAAAATCACGCCCTGATTTTGCAATCAGCGATGGATTGGTCGTCACACCGTCAAGAAGGCCTGTAGCGGCCATTTCGGCAATATCATTCGTATCAGCTGTATCGACAAAAAATTTCATGGTGAGTCTTTCTATAATTGTGCGCTTGGTAGAAATTTTTGGCGCTTTGATATGATTCGCTTTTATCTATAAACAATTTTTAGACTATATCTAAATCTATTCAGAGCTGATTTGCGACAATTTATCGCAAAACATCCATTATAAATTCTCAACCTATTTACATAGTCATTATCCAATTCAATTTTTCTAACAAAGCCCCTAATTAATATGAAAAGCCACAAAAATATATATCTAACCAGCGTAATTTCGTGTCTATCCGTTGTGGCAATGCCTGAGCTTATTTTGGCGCAAGAAATCAATTCTGATAATAATCAACCGTCCTTTGAAAAAAAACAAAACGAAGACAGTGATAGTCAAGGTAATGACAATCAAGAAATAGTCGTTACAGCAGATCGTATTAGAGGATCGGTAATCAGCGAAGCACCGCCAGTCGCTATTTTATCCGAAGATGATATTGCAAGCTATGGGGCTGAATCCATTCAAGAACTACTAAGCGCGATATCCCCCCAAACTGGATCTTCAAGAGGCAGAGGCAGCGGCCCTCCGATAGTATTAATCAATGCGCAGCGCGTATCAGGGTTCAGAGAATTACGCAACATTCCACCCGAGGCTATTGTCCGTGTTGAAGTATTTCCCGAAGAGGTAGCCCTACAATATGGATTTCGCCCTGATCGGCGTGTGATTAATTTCATCTTAAAGGATGACTTCTCTAGCATTGATATTAATGGCGGAGCAGGTGCTTCTACTACTGGTGGATACATAACCACTGACATTGGCTCTACTTTTACAAAATTTTCAAAAAATAGCAGATTTAACTTTGATGTTGACTATGAAACCACCAGCAGCCTTACCGAAGATGAACGTAATATCATTCAAGAGGATAATAGTGCTGGTACCACAATAGTCGGTCCCATAGGAGCGCAAGATATTGGTCAATTTAGAACATTATTGCCAAGCAGTGACACAATAGAGATTGAAGCCGTTTATAGCCGCGCACTCTCCAAAACTAGTAATATCTCAATCAATGCTGGCTATACAAACAACGAGAGTACAAGTCTGTTTGGTCTCAACAATCCTGTTTTATTAGTTCCAAATAGCAACCTCTTCAATAGCAGTGGTGTTGACCAAACTGTTCAACGTTTCTTTACCGAACCTCGTCCATTACAATCAACACGGCAAAGCGATAATGTTGAGGCTGGTTTGGCTTTCAATTCATCTATAGAGGGTTGGAGATGGTCTACGACACTTAGCGCAGATTTTACCGATAGCGCAGCGCAGATTGATCAAAATGCTGATTTCATAGCATTACAACAAGATTTATTAAATGACGATAATATCGATATATTTGCCGATAATTTTAGTCCTAACTTAGGGCCAATAGATAATATTAACACCAATGTTAAAACGACAAATATCTCTACCTTGAATACATTATCTGGGACATTGTTAAATATTCCCAATGGCGAGGTACGTGCAACCTTCAGAGGCAGTTATAATTATAGCCGTATTGATAGCGATAGTGATCAGTCTGGTGTTAATGTTAATACAATATTATCGCGCAATATTTTAACTTTTGGAGGGAATATTGATATCCCTCTTATCGATGAAGGCGCTGGAATAGGCCGTATATTGGGCGCTATTTCAATTAATGGTAACGCCAGTGCCAGCGATGTCTCGGACTTTGGCAGCCTAACCCAATATGGCTTTGGTATAACCTGGAAACCTACAGATAATCTAACGATTAGCTTCACATCCATAAATGAAGATACACCTCCATCAATCGCACAGCTTGGCAATCCAATTTCAATAACACCCAATGTTCCAATTTTTGACTTCAGCCGTTCTGAAACCAGTTTCATACTTTTGACGACAGGGGGAAACCCCAATTTATTGCCAGAGAGACAGAGAGATATAAAAATCTCAGCCAATTTCTCTCCCAAGAAAATATCAGGTCTCAATATTATTGCAGATTATTCTCGCAATAGAAGCTTTGATACCAGTAATGCATTCCCATTGCTTACCCCAGAAATAGAAGCTGCATTTTCTGATCGCGTGACCCGTGATGCTAATGGCGTGTTAATTGCTCTGGATAGAACCCCTGTGCTTTATGATCGTGTCGCCAGCGAGCGTATAAGATATGGGATAAATTTCTCCAAAACGCTTGGTAGAAGAGGAAGAGCTGGACGGCCCGCTGGTGCTGGACGGCCTACTGGTGCTGGACGGCCTACTAGTGCTGGACGGCCCACAGGAACTAGACGCCCTCCTAATGCAGGAGAACCTGCTTCGGGCCGGACTAACGGATCAGGCCAGCCCATTGGCGCTGGACGCCCTCAAGCTAATGATGCTCCAAATAGTGAAGCTCAAACAACCAATACTACAGCACGACAGGGACCACCAGGTCCTCCAAGAGGCGGACCACCAAGAAGGCCAGGACGCTTCAATGTCTCGATTTTTCACACCATTACACTGAATGAAAGCATATTAATCCGTCCTGATGTCACCGAATTAGATTTGTTAAATGGCTCTGCCATTGGTTCCAATGGCGGTGCTGCACGTCACAGAATAGAATTAGAAGGTGGTATATTTAATAATGGCCTTGGTGCACGAATATCTGCTAATTATCAGAGTGGTTCAACGGTAGATGGCGATATTTTGACAGGTTCGAGCGATTTACAGTTTGGATCACTTGCAACAATTGACCTTCGTTTATTTTTCAATTTAGATTCGCGCCCTAAATTGGTGAAGTCACTGCCTTTCTTAAAGGGTAGTCGTGTGTCTCTTCGCGTTGATAATATATTTAACGCAATTCAAAATATTACGGATTCCTCAAATAATGTCCCTATTAATTTTCAACGCGGCTTTATTGACCCTAGAGGGCGATTTGTGCAATTTAGATTTCGAAAGAGATTCTAACGGTGCAGGACGAACAATATGAATGAAGAATATCATAAAAATTTCTGGCAACTGCTTTTTTGCAGAAAATCATATATTAGGGCTCTAAAAATATCATTGATAGTGGGCACTCTACTAACAATCATCAATCAAGGCGATATGGTACTGGCGGGTATGATGCCGCCTCTATGGAAAATAATATTAACCTATATGGTTCCATTTTGCGTTAGCAGCTATTCTTCTGCTACCTTGCTTCATGAGATAAATACAAAACAGCCCGCCTAAAAAGGCGGGCTGCATTACTACGCTACTAGACGCTTTATTTTAAAACTTACCTAAGATATTAAAGAATAGACCTTCGCTATTAAAGCTCTGATCGGTTAAATCATCCGAGAAATCAGAGAAGCTATAGCCAATACCGATTTTAGCATTTTTACCAATATGGCGATAAATTGCCGCCAATGCACCATAGCGTGTATCCCCTGCCAAATCATTGGTAAGAACACGGCCTTCTACTAATAAATCCCATGACTTGATAATATGCAAATCGGCACGGACAATGCCAAGGTGCGTATCGCTGGAAACAAAAGTATTACTATCACGTCCCAGAGAAACACTGCCTTCACGATAGCCATATTTGGCTCCCAATGTCAGCGCCTTAGTAATATCATAATTCACATCAACCGAGACAATTTGACTACGTTGTTTTGGGCTAGCCGTTGTTCCGCCTTGCGTAACTTGGCCAATGGGACCCAAATCTTGGAAATAATTATAACGTGCCAAAATATTGAGACGGTCATTATTAACAGGACGATATGCAAACCCCAGGCTACCCTCTACAAAATCAGCAGCTCGAACATTAGCGACATCATTATCAGCAATTGCAAAATTCAAGCGCCCTAAAAGACGGAAACTATCATTAAGCTGAGCACTTGCAGAATTGCGCACCAACCAGACATTTTGATCACGGCCATTACCTTCTTCAAAACGTCCTTCAACGCTGCTGCCGATACGGATATTCTCTCCGCTGTAGCCAACACCAAATGTTGCAGCAGTGCGTCTGAATAGACCAGAAACTTGATCATCAATACGTCCATTTTCAAAGGACGCCGAGAAAGACCATTGTGCATTAGGATCAAAATTCAACCCAAAACTGCGGCTTACACTGGGTGCAGGACCACCAATACCAATACGATTCTCTCCATAAACACTCAATGAAGTACTAAATCTCTGTCTAGCACCTGCGGTTAATGTACCACTATTGCTATTGGTAAAGATATTTTGTGCTTCTAGTCCAGTATCAGTACGATCAGCTAGCAATGAATATCCAATATAAGCTTCACTACCTTCACCCAGACGCCTGTTAAGTTGAACATCAGCGCCTAATCCACCGTCACCGCCTGATACTTCACCCGCTAGAGATAATCGTTCGGTTAATTGTGCTTTAATGCCAGCACCACCGCGATTATTCTCTTGGCGACCCGCGTCATTATCTAGCGTAAATTGTCCAAAGCCATATAGATTTAAGTTTTGGCCGCTTGGTTCATAATTGATTTGCAAGGCAGCGTCAGTACGATCCCCATTTTCAGGGCGACCTTGCAATATACCCGGTGTTCTGCGGTCATAACGCAGACCCAATGTTGTAGAAACACTTGCTCCAAACCCTTGTTTTAGATCAATTGTACCAGCACGCCTAGAGCCTAGTCCTTCAGTGCTAATTACGTCATAGCCCACTTTAAAATCTGTACTTTTTGAAAGTGCTAAATCTGCCTTTACACCCCAACGGTCTGTATCCACACTCGTCAATTGCGATATTGATGAGAAGCCAGCATCAAAATGCTCATAATATGCTGAAATACTCCCAAAATTGCTCTTACCACCAGTGATTTCAGAAAAATTAACAGCAGCTTCAGCGCGATAGGCTTCTGCACTAACATTGGCTACGCCAGGAGATGCAAAGTTTACAAAATTCAAACCGCCATCCACAGAATTAGATTGACCAAAACCTGGCCCTTCCGTGCGTGCAATTTCGGCTTTAACATATGTACCCGCATCATGACGGATTAAGATGTCTGCGCCTAGTAATGTTTGGTCAGCACCTTCTGTCGTTTCTTTTTGCGATGTTACTCCCAAACGTATTGTATCGCCAATCCAACCAGCACCTCGCCCACCAAATGTATAACCATCTAGGTTACCAAAGCTTGGTGAAAATTCGTAACGCGCAACCAATATTGGAATGTTACCCGATGAACTACCTTGACGAACCGTACCACCATCTGGTGCTATCGATGCCAATGGACGATTCAATGTAATACGGCCTTGGAAATAATCGATATCATAATCTTCCTGCGGACGTAGCTCCACTGTTTCAAGAACTAAACCAGTTTCACGATCACGAATTTCGACCCGAAGACGTTCAGAACCGATTGAAATATCTTGTTGTTGCAAGAAATAGAGCGAACCACCAGTTCCCCTAAATTCATCACGTGCAGGAACAGTTCCTGGATCAGAAGCAAAGGAAGTTAATTGCAGCTTCTTCTCACCAAAACTGGTAATGCCATCACTTTGATAATCAATAATTGCGCCAAAGAGACCACGCTCTAATTGTGCCAATTCAGCTTGATTAATATGCGTAATAAAATTACCAACCAATAGCGAGCTATCTGCTTGCTCAACACGCAGATAAAAGCCAGTTTGTGTTGGTGTATCTTGCACCAATGTACTGTCGTCACCATATACAGGATAAAATTCATCTGAATCTAATCGGCGTAATAATTGAGCTGGGTCTTTGCGGTCAATATTAGAGAATAAATCCTCTAACAATTGCTCACCAGTATCCAATGAACTGGTAATTCGCCAATCATTTGGAAGCTCGCCTTTTAGATAAAAAGCAGCACGTGAGGTTAAAAAATCTCCATCTGCTAGACGATCACCAGTCACTTCAACAGCGGGCCCCTCACCACTTGACGTAATGAATGTTAAATCACCCTGTCCCACGAAAAACCATTTACTCTGTGCTCCTGGAAGATTTCGCAAACTATTTAGGACTAATTTCTCACCCCGCATAATATCTACAGATATAGAACTCATATCTTCTGAAATGATCTGACGTGCAACAAATTTACCATCTGTATCAACGGGGACTATTTGCCCTGCTATACGCACAACATCCTGTTCTGGATTCGCAATACCCGTGATTGTGATTGTTGTGCTATCTCTCTGAATAATATTGCGTAACTTGGCTTCATCGACAAGACCAAAGGATGGACGGTTAGAATCCGATTTCTTGTTCGGTAGTTTTTTCTCAACTAATGTTAATTCCTCACCCTCAGTTTCATCAAAATTACCTTTTGCATCATAGACACGATAAACATAATAGAGCGATGATGGCTCATCAGAGGACCTCCACTTACCATAACCATCCTTATTGATATCCACTATAGCAATAGGGTTGCCATCACTAGCTTGTCCCGTTTCAAATATACGAATTTCTGATTTTTCAATAAACGCAGGGTAATTTGTATAACCCAAAAATTCAGTATCCTCACCACGTACCGATGTTCTGACATTATCAATAATGCCAACAGATAATATCGGCTGTGCTGACAATTCATCATGTACAATTTGAATTTCATGCGGATCATCAGTTTTTTCGCCAGCATCCACAATATCTATATTAAATGGTGTGTTTGCAGAACTAATCTGTCTTTGCGATTGAACAAAACCCGTGACATTTTCAGAACCAAGCGTGTTTGCAGTTAGAATTGACGCACTGCTATCGATATTAATATTTTGAATAATTGTTTCATTCGTAATATTCGGTTGAACATCATTCAAAACTGATGTTTTTTGGATTTCATCATTATTTCTATTGTTGATATACTCATTAGATACTGATCCAACAGCATTGATAAGAGAGCTACTCAAAAACCCTGTAGCATGCGCATTGGTAGGTATAAGAGCAGCCATACCAATAGCAGTGGTGCTCAACCATTTAGATTTCTTATCCATTTTAATTGCATGTTGTTGTACAAAAGAGGCACGGAACATGTTTTTTTGATTTGTATAAGCCATGATAATTACTCCCCTCCTTTTTCATCTGTAATGTTGATATTATTAGCCGATATATTGACCAAGATTGTGGGTGGTGGACCATCCCAATCAGATTTAAATATGGCGCTAGTTACTTGAGATAGTTCTGACATTCTTGCTCTTGCCAAATCGACATTTTCACCATCAGATAATTTATATTGAAGGCTTACGACTGGAGCTTTTGGATCAACTTGATCTTTAAGACTATCTAATTGCGCGATATATTGCGGTAAGAGCTGTGCTTGACTATTCTTAAATGCATTACTATTTAGAGAGATAGTGACACGACGAGCTTCTTGAACACCAAAATTAAGCTTGGTAATCTTACCACGTGTTAACCGTACAGAACGTGGATTCTCTGTAGTAATTTGATAGCCCGCAGGAAGCGTCCTTTTATCTAATTTCAAGACATAGTTTGATCCGATACGAGCATCTGGAACCAAAGCACAAGTGATGTGATACCGTCCTTCACCATCGGTTGTAATCAAATTACCATCCACGGTTGCTAATCTTACAGATGGTACACCAGGTTCACCTTTATCTTGATAACCATTGCCATTATAATCGTTAAACACTTTACCAATTATTTCAGAACAATCGAAAATTGCGCTCTGTGTTATGGAAATTACCGCTTGGCCACGATTAGAGATTTCACTATCATCTGTTACGTTCTCCGCAACACCAATATTGACACGATCTCCACTTGTTACACCAGCACCAACAACCATTATAAGGTTATAATCAACACTGCTATTTGCAGGGATAATTTGATTATTCCAAACAAGCTCACGTCCAGTTTGTACAGGCTCCAATGGAACACCGTTTACAATAGCCGAACCTTCAACATATTTAAATCCAGGTGGGATAATATCTATCACGTTCACACCAGCACGTTGCACATTCTCAGCGTTACGAACCGTAATTGTGTACGGAATAACGTCACCCGTGCTAGCAGTTCTTTTGGTACTTGTTTTCGTGACCATCAGCGGATCGCGAGATGTAAACCCATCCAATGGAATATGGTTGTTAATCACATCTGGATCACCCGTTCCGAGCAAGAAGCTGAGGAAATATGTTGTATCCTCATTTCCTGTTGGTGCAACAGCTTGACTCTGTATACTTACCGGTGCTGGCAATCCTGTTGGATTAAGCGGACCTGTTTCTGGTAAGAATACTGTGCTTACTTCCGATACACCTGTTGGTGGCGTAATTGCAATTCGATAGAATGTCTCTCCTATTGGACAGGCTGGATCCGCCCCTGGTACAATATCAAATCGATATTCACCTGTTACGCCCGTTACTTGCGATGCTTGTCTAGGATCAACAAAACAAACAGCAGGCAAAGGTACACCATTGATATCAACAAAGTCTACTGTAACACCAGCAATAGGCAGTCTAGTAACCGAATCATATATAACACCAGATGGATCAATCGGCTGATTTTGGTTAGCTAACTCTGCATTCGCCACTAATTCGATATTTTCAATTATACCAAAAGCCACACCATTATCTGGATTACGGAAAATAATACTATAACCAGTACCAGCTTCAATGCCATCAAAGCTATAATTACCATCTTCATCAGACGTAGTAGTAGCAATAATATTGCCATTTATATCTACTAACTCAACTATCCAAGATGGACGGCGTGTTTCATCAGCATCTAGAGTATCATCATTGTCATTATCATCAAATACAGTCCCGCTAATTCCGCTCTGCGCTGAATCAACCTCTATAGTCACTGTCTCGGTAACGCAATTGGTGGGGTTAAGCGCCTCACACACTTCATAAGTGATCATATAAATACCAGAAGGCGTGCCTGGCGGAACATCAACCATACCATCGCTGCCCAACACTGGTACTGGATCACCTGGGTTCGCTGGCGTGGCTGGGTTAGTAACATTCACCACCGCATTGCCGCCTGGCCCTGTGGTTGCTGGATCACCACCAAAG
>CALDZL010000129.1 GCA_937944295.1 uncultured Sphingorhabdus sp. | reverse complement strand
TCACTCCGCCGCCTCCAAAGTCCCTTTGCATGCCCCTTTTTCCGCTCTCAATGGCTCTTCGCCTTGCAACGCAGTCAAACCAAGGCGATCAAATAATGCTGCATCGCTATCATCACCCGCATTGGGCGCGGTGAGCAATTTATCGCCCGTAAAGATGCTGTTCGCGCCCGCCATAAAACAGAGCGCCTGCGTGGCCTCGCTCATACTTTCACGGCCAGCAGACAGGCGCACCATGCTCATCGGCATCGTGATACGCGCCGCCGCTACTGTGCGGACAAATTCTATATCGTCAATTTTGGCCATCGGCGTATCAGCGAGCATATCGCCCAATACTGTTCCTTTTACGGGAACAAGCGCATTAACGGGAACGCTTTCAGGATGCGCGGGTAATGTCGCCAATGTATGGATGAAGCCAACGCGATCTTCGCGGGTTTCGCCCATACCAACAATGCCGCCGCTGCAAACATTAATGCCGCTGTTACGCACATGATCGAGCGTTTCCAGACGGTCCGACATTTTGCGCGTGGAAATAGCGCGTTCATAATATTCAGGGCTGCTATCGATATTATGGTTATAATAATCAAGGCCAGCCTCGGCCAGCATATCAGCCTGTTTTGGCGAGAGCATACCCAGCGTCATACAGGTTTCCATGCCCATTTCGCGTACGCCTTTTACAATTTCAACGATCGCTGGCATATCGCGATCTTTGGGGTTGCGCCACGCTGCGCCCATACAAAAGCGCTGCGAGCCATTATCTTTGGCTTGGGCAGCAGATTGCAAAACTTGCCTTACGTCCATAAGCTTGGTGGCTTCGACGCCGCTATCGGCATGCACGCTCTGGCTACAATAGCCGCAATCTTCGGGACAACCACCCGTTTTGATCGACAGCAATGTACATAGCTGCACTTCATTGGGTTTATGATGTTCGCGGTGTACCGCCATAGATTGCGCCATTAGATCGCCAAAAGGCATATCAAATAATGTTGCGATTTCTTCGCGGGTCCAATCGGTACGAATTTCCATCACTCTTCCTCATTTATTGGCGGCATATTATGCCCCATCAATCTCAATATATCAGCAGCACATTCAACAATATTGCTGCCAGGACCATAGATACCGACAACACCGCTGTCACGCAGATATTGATAATCTTGCGGCGGAATAACCCCGCCCGCAAAAACCTTCACATGCGACAGGTCATTCTCTTTGAGCAATTTAATAAGTTCAGGAATGAGCGTTTTATGTCCAGCGGCTAGACTAGATGCCCCCACAGCATCGACATTTTCGGATTTTGCAAGCTGCATAGTTTCTTCGGGTGTTTGAAACAATGGCCCAGAAATAACGTCAAAACCCATGTCGGTAAACGCACTCGATACCACATTTGCGCCGCGATCATGGCCATCTTGTCCCATTTTAGCGACCAATATCTTGGGTTTGCGGCCCAAACGTTGCGACACAGCATCGACACCATCCACCACCAATGCATATTGCGGATCACCCTCATAGGCTGCGCCATATATGCCCTTAACGGGTGTAGGCTTAGTCGCATATCGGCCAAAAGCGGCCTCCATTGCATCCGATATTTCACCTAATGATGCCCGAAGCCGTGCGGCGTTTACGGCCAACTCCAGCATATTACCTTCTGACTTCGCGCCTTCGGTAATCGCCTGTAGAGCGGCCTGACAAGCGACTTCATCGCGTGCATCGCGCATAGATTGCAGTCGCTTAATCTGGCCATCGCGCACTTTGGCATTATCAACCTCTAGCGTTTCAAGCTGCTCTTCATCATCGAGCACATATTTATTCACACCGACAATAACATCATCGCCTTTATCAACCCGCGCTTGCCGTCCTGCTGCGGCTTCTTCGATCATTGCTTTGGGCCAACCATCGGCCACAGCCTTGGCCATGCCGCCCTCTGCAATCACTTTTTCAATGATTTCCCAAGCCTTATCCACCAATTCTGACGTCAAGGCTTCAACATAATAGCTGCCACCCAAAGGATCGACGACTTTGGTGATACCTGCTTCTTCTTGCAAAATAATCTGTGTGTTACGAGCAATTCTTGCGGAAAAATCTGTGGGCAGTGCAATCGCTTCATCCATCGCATTGGTATGCAATGATTGGGTACCGCCCAATGTCGCCGCCATCGCCTCTATGGTGGTACGCACCACATTATTATAAGGGTCTTGCTCTGTCAGCGACACACCAGATGTTTGGCAATGGGTACGCAGCATTTTAGAACGTTCTGAATTTGCTCCCAAATCGCTCATAACACGGTGCCATAATGTGCGCGCTGCACGCAATTTAGCCACCTCCATAAAGAAGTTCATGCCAATGCCGAAAAAGAAGCTTAATCGGCCTGCAAATGCATCAATATCTAGGCCCGTTTCCATTGCTTGGTGCGCATATTCGCGGCCATCGGCAATGGTAAAGGCCAATTCTTGCACCGCTGTCGCCCCTGCTTCATGCATATGATAGCCCGAAATCGATATGCTGTTAAATTTGGGCATATTGGCAGATGTATAGGCGATAATATCCGATATAATCCGCATCGATGGTGCGGGCGGATAAATATAGGTATTGCGCACCATAAATTCTTTTAAAATATCATTTTGGATCGTTCCCGCCAACTGATCTTGCGAAACGCCCTGCTCTTCTGCAGCGATGATGTAAAATGCTAAGCAAGGTATAACCGCCCCATTCATCGTCATCGATACCGACATTTTATCAAGCGGAATTTGATCAAACAGGATTTTCATATCTTCAACGCTGTCAATCGCAACGCCCGCTTTGCCCACATCACCAACAACGCGCGGATGATCGCTATCATAGCCGCGGTGCGTCGCCAGATCAAAAGCAACAGAAAGCCCCTTTTGCCCTGCTGCCAAATTACGCCGATAAAAAGCATTGCTCTCCTCAGCAGTGGAAAAGCCTGCATATTGGCGGATAGTCCATGGGCGCCCTGCATACATGCTCGCTTTAACGCCGCGCGTAAACGGGCCAAAACCAGGTAATCCTGGATCAGCAGCATCGGCATCGGTATAAAGCGGTTTAACCTCTATGCCCTCGGGGGTTTCCCAATTAAGATTACGGCCCTTTACTTCCTTATCGGCCAGAGCTTCCCAATCTTTTACGCTGGGCTTATCTGATATATGCTTATCGCTCATTATTGTCCTTTAAACTGCGCTTTGCGTTTTTGCAGAAAGCTTATCGCGCCCTCGCGTGCATCTTGGCTATCGCCTGCAATACGTTGATTTTCAGCCTCTATACGCAGCGCACTAGCATAATCGCTTTCTAGCGCAGCGGCCAGTCCTTGGCGCATTAATCCAATAGCAACGGTTGGGCCGTTGGCCAAACGAGCGGCTAAAGCTGTGGCTTCATTTATCAGCGCATCATCCTCCACGCATTTATATATTAATCCCCAATTAGCCGCTTTTTCACCACCAATTTTCTCGCCCAATAGCATCATTTCGGTGGCTCTCGCTTTACCCACCAATCGCGTAAGCATCCAAGAAGCACCGCCATCTGGAACCAGCCCGATATTAACAAAGGCTTGAAGAAAATAGGCTGATGTGCCTGCAATGGCAAAATCACTGGCCAGAGCAAGACTGCACCCCACACCCGCTGCTGGACCATTCACCGCCGTAACAATAGGGATAGGCAGCTTTGATAATTTCATCATCATTGGGTTATAAGATCGCGTAAGTGATTTATAGGCATTTTGTCCGTCCGTCACATCACCGCCAGCACCTGCTGCTAGATCTGCGCCTGAACAAAATGCACGTCCCTCGCCTGTTATTAACAAAGCCCGAGCATCACCCAAATGATCGAGCGCATCAGATATATCATCGGCCATTTGTGGCGGCATCGCATTTAATCGCTCTGGTCGGTTTAATGTGATGGTCGCAATGCTATCCGCCACTTCAAATTTGATGTTCTCATATGTCATTATTTTATCCCTTCACCCCTATTTTCATTTAGCTGTGCCTTATATCGACGCATAAAACATATTTTGTCATTTTATGACGACATTTTGTCATTGTCATGATTTTGGACTTTCCATAATTTCAGTGAGCATTCCGCCCATGTCTTTGGGGTGAACAAAAAAGATCATCGTACCATGCGCGCCGATGCGCGGTTCGCCCAATATACGCTTACCCAATGCTTCAAACTCGGCCTTAGCCGCCATAATATCGGGCACTTCAAAACAGATATGATGCTGTCCGCCGAGAGGGTTTTTCGCCAAAAAACCGTGGATAAGGCTATCAGAATTAAGCGGTTCAATCAGCTCAATCTGTGTGCCGTTCATTGCGCCATGATTAGGCGTGTCAACGAAGCAAACCTTAACGCCTTGTTCGGGCATATCAAACGGCTCTGATATATGCGCCGCGCCCATGACATCGCGCCAATAGATGATACTATCGGCTATCGATGGCGTTGCAACGCCAATATGGTTTAAACGGCCTAGTTTCATTGGGGTTGCTCCTTTGCTTTGGGGTGCAATATTTTATGCGCGATGGGCGCGATTATAGAACCAATTACAACGCCAAAGACACCGCTCAAGAAAGCGAAAACAAACCATTCTACAAAGCCCACCCAGCTTTCAGGGGATAGTCCAATTACGAATTTTGACACAATATCAATCAGATGCTCTGGTCCATACCATCCCAAAACGGCGATATTATGCACCAGCAGTCCGCCGCCAACCCAAGCCATCGCCAGCGTTCCAATGATAGAGATAGTGGTGAGGAGTTTGGGCATAAAAGCAACCAAAGCGCTTCCAAAACTTGCCAAAGCGCCAGCTTTTTCGCGTGCCAGATGCAGCCCAACATCGTCCATTTTTACGATCACGGCCACTGTTCCATAAACAACGACTGTTATGACCAGGCCGATTAATGCCAAAACCAGCCCTTGCAGCCACCAGACTTCATCCGCCACTTCAGACAGTGCAATCGCCATAATTTCTGCGGACAATATCAAATCGGTACGG